>SKLX01000131.1 GCA_007121375.1 Bacillota bacterium
TAATTTCCAAGAAGTTTTGAAGTATACAAACTTTTATTTTTGCAAATAACTGTACTTAATGCAATTTAATTTAAGGAGGTTTTCCTTTGGCTAACTATACTTTTGAAAAAATATATGCAAAACTTGAGGAAATAGAAAAAATACTTTCTAATGCCGGAGAAGAGGAGATTAAAAACCAGGAGAAAAGAGTAATAGAAATACGAAGTCAAATGGACCAGCTGATTAACTGGTGGCTTAAAGTGGAAGAAAAGATAAATGATTTGGAAAATAAATACGGTCTGGAACTTCCCGAGGAATCCTTTGATGGGTTTCCTGACCTGGAGGAATGGGCAGAAAAACTAGGTATTGACAATGAGTTATTTGACAATCAGTTAAATGAAGAACAAATATGTGATACACATCTTTTAGAAAGAAAAGACCTTTTTTATATCTTAGAAGATGTGGAGGGCATATGGTCTTTTAGAAGGGGATTGGGGTATTTTGATTTGTCTATGATGAAAGAAGCAGCAGATGAATTCAGGAAAGTAGTAGAAAAAGAGCCAGACTTTCTTATGGGTCATTTTTACCTGGGTATGGCGTACAGCGAAATGGAAAAATACGAAAAGGCTTTGAGAGAATTCCGCCTGGTACTGTCTTTGAGCGAGAATGGCAATTTAAATGCTGTTATTCATAATTGTAAAGGAAATATATATGCGGAGCTGGGGAAGTTCAATAAAGCAATGGAAGAATTCCTAAAAGCTTTAGAATATGATGAAAAGTTTATAGATATCTATTTTAATTTGGGAGCAACTTATTATAATATGGGCAGGTTCCAGGAAAGCATTGAAAACTTTGAAAAGACCCTTGATTATTACCAGGAGGATTGGGAGCTTTACTATTACATGGGAAAGGCCTATGGCAACCTGGGCAAGTTTCAGGAGGCGATAGAGTATATGGAAAAAGCAGTGGGGGTGAATCCTGGAGATTGTATTATACGTTTGGAACTGGGCGTACTTTATGAATTGACAGGGCAAAAGAATAAAGCCAGGCTCCAGTATCAGAAAATTAAGGAGAATAATTAGTTTAATAACATATCTAAAGGGGTTTTTTGTTAAATAAGGATGTTTTGAAAGCATATTTTTAGTATAATAGGTTATAGCTTTATTTTACTTATTAAACTAATACTTTTAAGGGAGGTAGCAATGTTTCCGAAAATTGCTGTTATTGGAGGAACAGGGGTTTATGATCCGGAAATTTTAGAAGATGTACAGGAAAAGGAAATAAAAACCCCTTTTGGAGATGTAACCTTTATTCTTGGTAGTTACAAAGGGAAGGAAGTTTATTTTATGTCTCGTCATGGAAAGGGTCATTCCCTGCCCCCCCATAAAATTAATTACCGGGCTAATATTTGGGCTTTAAAAGAGATGGAAGTAGACCGCATTATATCTACTGCCGCCGTTGGTTCTATCAATAAAGAGATGGCTCCAGGATCTCTGGTGTTAATTGATCAGTTCATTGATTTTACCAAGCAAAGGCCGCTAACTTTTTTTGAAGGCAAAGAAGGGGAAGTAGTTCATACTGATTTTACAGAACCCTACTGCCCTCAATTGAGAGAAACCATCATGAAAGTGGTAGAAGGATTTCCTTACAAAATTTTTGATTATGGAACTTACGTTTGTTGTGAGGGTCCCCGCTTTGAGACCCCTGCAGAAATAAAAATGTTTGATGCCTGGGGAGGGGATGTGGCGGGCATGACCAACGTCCCGGAAGTTGTGTTAGCCAGGGAGTTGGGGATTTGTTATGCTACCATTACCTTTGTAACTAATTATGCTGCCGGCATATCCAAGGATATCCTGACCCATGAAGAGGTCCTGGAAATGATGGGAGAAAACATTAAAAATATAAGAAAGCTTATTATGGATTCCATTGATTTTATATCTCCAGCAATAAACTGTACCTGCCAGAAGGCCCCGGGAAGGGTTATTGTTGATAAATAAAACATTTGCTGGTGTTGGTAAAGGCAACAAGCAAGGATGGTGGTTTAATAGATGAAACCTCTGATATGGGAAGGTAATCAACTAAAAATCCTTGATCAAAGAAGGCTCCCCTGGACAGTAGAATACTTAACTTGTAAAGGGTCAGATGAAGTAGGGGAGGCTATTAAGAATCTTTCTGTAAGAGGTGCGCCTGCTATTGGAGCGGCTGCAGCCTTTGGCTTTGTGCTTGCAGCCCGGGAGACTGGAGATGTTTCCTCCCGGGAAGAACTGAAAAGAAAATTGGATAATAAAGGTGAAAACCTTTTAAATACCAGGCCTACAGCGGTCAACTTAAAATGGGCCCTTCACAGGATGATGAAAAAATTTGACGAATCAATAGATGAGGGTTACGGGGAAATAGTTGATATTTTAGAGAGGGAATCCCGGCTGATTTTTGAAGAAGATATTAAGGTTAATAAAAGAATGGGAGAATGGGGAGCAACCTTAATTTCCAGGGGAGACAGGATATTGACCCACTGTAATGCCGGGGCCCTGGCTACGGCGGGTTATGGAACAGCCCTGGGGGTTATCAGGAAGGCCCACAGCCAGGGAAAGGAAGTAGAGGTTTTTGTTGATGAAACAAGGCCTGTACTCCAGGGAGCAAGGTTAACTTCCTGGGAGTTGAAGGAAGAGGGGATTCCTTTTACTTTAATTACTGATAACATGGCAGGATTTCTCATGCAAAAGGGTATGATAAATATGGTTTTGGTAGGAGCTGACCGGATTACTTCCAGGGGTGATACAGCTAACAAAATTGGTACTTATGCCCTGGCTGTTTTGGCAAGATATCACCAGGTTCCCTTTTATGTAGCTGCTCCTTCCTATACCTTTGATATGGAACTGGAGAGGGGAGAGGATATTCCCATTGAGGAAAGGAACCAGGAGGAGGTTTCCCATATCCTGGGTCAAAGAATTGCCCCTGAGGGGGTTAAGGTTTTTAATCCTTCCTTTGATGTTACTCCCAACCATTTGGTAACGGCTATAATAACAGAAAAGGGAATCATTGAAGAACCTGATAAAAAAAGAATTTCCTCACTTCTTAAGGAAGGGAAGTAATCAAGAATGTTAGAACTAGAAAAGGCTAAGGAACAGGTTGCTTTTTATGCAAAAAAACTTGTTGAAAAAGGGCTGGTTTTAGAAACCTGGGGAAATGTCAGTGTCCGGGTGGGGGAAGAAATGGTAATTACCCCCAGCGGCCTGGATTACAGTAAGTTAAATTTTATTGACATGGTGGTGCTGGATCTTCATGGTAATAAAAAAGAAGGCAGGTGGAAGCCTTCTTCAGAAAGTCCCCTCCATTGCTTAATTTACCGGAAAAGAAAAGATGTTAATGCCATTATACATACCCACAGCCTTTATGCCACTAGCTTTGCCGTGGCCCGGAAGGAAATAAAGCCGGTAGTGGAGGATTTTGCCCAGGTTGTGGGAAGCAGGATAGAAGTAACTGACTATGCCTTGCCAGGCTCGGATGCCCTGGCCATGAACTGCGTACAGGCTTTAGGAGATAATCCTGCCGTTTTGTTGTCTAATCATGGAGTGGTAGCGGTAGGTAAAACCCTGGAGGAAGTTCTTTTAATGTGTAAAATTATTGAAAAGACAGCCCAGATATCCATTTATGCTTCCATGCTGGGAGGTCCCCATGAGATAAAAAAAGAAAATGTTAAGGAACTTAGGGAATACTTTATGGAATGCTACGGGCAGAAATAGATGTTGAGGAGGTTGTAATGAGTAATTTAAGAATTAAAGATTGTTACATAATAACCATGAAGGCAGAGGAGGAACTTATAACCCGGGGTGAAGTAGCCCTGGAAGGAGATAAGATTTCCTATGTGGGGGAAGTGCGTGAAAATGTAGATGACAAAAATTTTGACCAGGTTATTTATGCTTCCGGAAAGGTTTGTTTACCAGGATTTATAAATACCCATACCCACAGCCCCATGATTTTATTTAGGAGTTTTGCCGATGATTTACCCCTTATGACCTGGCTGGAAGAAAAAATATGGCCCCTGGAGGATAAGTTAACCTCTGAAGATGTTTACTGGAGTACCCTTTTAGCTATAGTAGAAATGATAAAGTCAGGGACAACTACCTTTAATGATATGTATTTTTTTATGGATGATATGGTAAGAGCCGTTGAGGAGAGTGGTATACGTGCTGTTCTGGCCCGGGGGCTAATTGGATTAGAAGGCAAAGGAGAAGTCGGCCTTAAAGAAACCGAGGATTTTATTACTCGCTGGCATAATTCCTGCCAGGGTAGAATTAAGGCCATGCTGGGGCCCCATGCTCCTTACACCTGTCCGCCTGAGTTTTTTAGGGAAGTGCTGGCTAAAGCGTCTAAACATAAACTTCCCCTTCATACTCATTTAGCTGAGACCTCCTTTGAAGTTCAGCATTGTAAAGATAATTACGACAAAACTCCCGTAGAGCTAATGGATCAGGTAGGGCTTTTCGATTTTCCCGTTATTGTTGCCCACTGTGTTCATCTGACGGAGGAAGATATGGAATTAATGGCTGATAAAAAAGTTAAAGTTTCCCATAACCCGGGTAGTAACTTAAAGCTTGCCAGCGGTATTGCCCCCCTGGCGAGCATGCTGGGAAAAGGCATTGAAGTTTCCCTGGGCACTGACAGTGCTGCCAGCAACAATAACCTGGATTTGCTGGAAGAAATGAGGCTTGCTGCTTTAATACATAAAGCAAGAGAGAATGATCCTACAGTAATTCCGGCTTATAAAGCCCTGGAAATGGCAACCCGGGAAGGGGCTAAGGGATTGTTTATGGAAGAAGAAATAGGCATTCTCCAGGAAGGATTTAAAGGGGATCTTATCCTGATGGATTTTCAAAAACCCCACTTATATCCCCAGCATGATTTAGTAGCCCACCTGGTGTATTCGGCTCAGAGTTCCGATGTGGATACAGTAGTCATTGACGGGGAAATCCTTATGGAAAACAGGGAGATGAAAGGCCTGGATGAAGAGAGAATCATGTTTAACGCTCAGAAACAGGCCCTGGAACTGATAAGAAGATAGTTATTGATATAATAATCTATAGTTTAAGAAGCTGGAGGGATTGTTTTTGAGGGTTTTGTTAACCAACGATGACGGAATTTTTGCTGATGGCCTGCAGGAACTCAGCAAAGCTATACAAAAAATAGCAGCAGTTTATGTGGTAGCCCCCGACCGGGAGCGGAGTGCTGTTGGTCATGCCATTACCATGCACCATCCCCTGCGGGCAGAAAGGGTAAAATTGTTTCATAATCCTAATCTTCCAGCCTGGGCTGTAAACGGCACTCCCTCTGACTGTGTGAAACTGGCTATTGAAGCTATTCTCCCTGACCGGCCGGATATGGTAATATCAGGGATTAACCGGGGAGCCAACCTGGGTACTGATGTCCTTTATTCGGGGACAGTATCGGCAGCCATTGAAGCGATACTTTCCGGGATTCCTTCTATAGCTGTATCCCTTACGGAAGTAGATGATCCCGATTACAGGACAGCAGCAGAATTTGCAGCTAAACTGATCCGACAAGTGGCGGATAAGGGTCTTCCCTCTGATACCCTACTTAATGTAAATGTTCCCTGCCTTACCAGGAATCAACTGGAGGGGGTAGAAATAACCCGGTTAGGCATGACCAGGTATAATAACGAATTTGAGCAGCGGGTAGACCCTCGAGGGCGTTCCTATTACTGGATGGTAGGAGAAGTTATAGAACTGGATGAGGGAAGTGGATCAGATTTGTCTGCTGTTCGTCAAAAAAAGATTTCCATCACCCCCATTCATTTTGACTTTACCAACTACAATTTAATCGAAAAGTTAAAGAACTGGTCCATAGATTTTTAATTCTGGGAGGGTTGAAAATGTTTAAGTTGGAAAAGCTAGAGGAAAATGTCTATATCCTACCCAGGCATAATAAGATGAAGGTGGATGCCCTTTTGTTTTTAAAGGAGGAAATCCTGGAAGATGTGAAACAGGATGAGTCCCTAAAGCAGCTGGCGGATGCTGCCTGCCTTCCCGGAGTATTCAAACATGTGGTAGGAATGCCCGATATACACTCGGGCTTTGGCCTCCCCATAGGGGGAGTTATGGCTACCGATGTGTTAACGGGTGTTGTGTCAGCAGGCGCGGTAGGCATGGATATAAACTGCGGTGTCCGCCTGTTAAGGACCAATATTGATCGTAAGGAAATGGATAAAACCCTCCTTCGCCGGTTAATGGAGAGCATTGAAAAAAGGGTGCCTACAGGTATAGGTAAGTCCAGCCGGCATGTTAAGAAGGGAGCCCTGGTGGAAGAAGTTATCCTTAAGGGAGCAAAGGCTTTGATTGATAAAGGTCTTGGTTGGCCCGAAGACAGGGGAGCTATCGAAGAAGAAGGCTGCCTTCAGGGGGCTGATTTAAACAAGTTAAGTCCCAGTGCCCTTAAAAGGAGCGACCAGCTAGCCACCATTGGGGGGGGAAATCATTTTATTGAAATTGGATATGTTTCTGAAATCTTCAATGAACCCCTGGCAGAATTTTTTGATCTTAAAAAAGGCCAGGTTACGGTAATGATTCATACAGGGAGCAGGGGTTTTGGCCATCAAATTTGTACCGATTTTACGAAAACCATGCTATCGGCTGGCAAGAAATACGGCATTGACCTTCCTTCCAGGGGACTGGCCTGTGTTCCTGTAGAATCCATGGAGGGCAAGGATTACCTGTCCGCCATGGCCTGTGCCGTGAATTTCGCCTTTGGTAACCGGCAGCTGATTACCCACGAGGTCAGGGAAGCCTTTGGTGATGTTTACAGGTGCAGTCCCGATGATTTGGGATTGGAACTCATTTATGACCTGGCCCATAATATTGCCAAATTTGAAACCCATTTCAATAAAAAGGTTTTGGTCCATAGAAAGGGAGCTACCCGGGCCCTTCCCCCAGGACATCCTTCTAATCCTGAAAAGTATTTAAAGACGGGTCACCCGGTGTTGATTCCGGGTAGTATGGGAACTGCTTCTTACGTGGTGGCAGGTACGGAAAAAAACAATATAACCTTTTACTCTGCTAATCACGGGGCTGGAAGGGTAATGTCTAGAAAAGCGGCTCGTCAGACCCTTTGTAAAA
>SKLX01000153.1 GCA_007121375.1 Bacillota bacterium
AATTTTTCGAAAAGAAGGGATAGATGAAGAAGACCTTTCTTTTTGGAAGGAATATACAGTGGCTGTAATGAAGGCAGCTTCTTCCAGGTTGTTTATGAATATTTAAATTTATCCAGGGCTAAATAAAGTTCTTCTGCCAGCCTATCAAGCTTATGCGCTGTTTGGGTTATTTCTTCCATATAGGAGTATTGTGTTTTTGTAGCTTCTGCGATTTCCTGGCTACCACCATAAATATATTCTGTTTCTACTGACACCTGTTTAATTTTTTCAATTATTTCTTCCACTTCCTCTACAATTTTTTGGAAGGTCTCGCTATTTGAATTCACAACCTTTGAACTGGCTTTAACCTTTTCCACCCCTTCGAATGTCCTTTTAACAGCATTTTTTGTTTCCTTTTGGGTTTCCTTTATTAACCTGGAGGTATCCTGGGCGGCCTCTGCCGACTGTTCTGCTAATTTCCGTACTTCTTTAGCAACCACCGCAAATCCCCTGCCATGTTCCTCGGCATGGGCTGCTTCAATGGTGGCGTTTAATGCCAAAAGGTTTGTCTGCTCAGCTATATCAGTAATCATGTTGACGGTTTTGCCAATTTCTTCAGAACGTTTTTCTAACCCTTGAATTACCTTAGACAGGTTTTCTATAATATTATTGATATCCTTCATCTGCTGACTTACACTCATTACGGCTTCGCCTCCTTCCCTGGCAAAACCAGAAACTTCCTGGGACATGCTTTTCATTTCACGGGTTTTGTCGCTAAGATCCTGACTTCTGGCGGCAAAATGGGTGGAGGAATCAACCACTTCCTGGAGGGAATCGCTGGTTGATTCTGCCAAATATGCCAGGTTGTCGCTGAACTTCTTAACAGTAGAGGAGGTTTCTCCGGCTTTTCTCATTAAAAGGGAAAGGCTGTTGACCATGATATTATAGTTAGCTCCCAGTTCTCCCATTTCATCTCCTGAATCAATATTGGTTTTTCGGGTAAAGTCACCCCGGGCGGCATGATTCATTGATTCTGCTATCTGAGAAACGGGAGTTGTTATTATTTTGGTAAAGAAAAAGGCTACAATTATGCTAAGTAAAAGGGCTATGGCAAGAGTAAGGAAAGATAGATTTCTTAAGGTATATATAGGTGCCATAACTTCGTCATCAATAATGCTTGTAACAAATACCCATCCTTTACCCTCATAATCTCCAGAACCCAGGAGAGGGGCAAAACCAGCGTGGCGCCTTTCACCTTCAAAGTAATAACTTGCAGTGCCCTTTTCTCCACTTAACATCCTCCTTCCGGCTTCTGCCAGCTCAGGTTTGTCCATATCCATAATGTTTTCCCTAAAAATTAAATCATCATCAGGATGGGCAATAAAGGTCCCTTTCTTATTTATCATGTAGGCGTAACCTGTCCTGTCCGCTTTCCTTTCCTCCTCCGCAAACATGTCAACAATTTTATAAATGGTATCTTCCAGGGCTAACCTGGCCACTACCACACCTAAAAATTCCTCGGTTTCACTGGAGTAGACGGGATGGGAAAAATTGATCATATAAATACCCAGGTCTCTGGATAATCTCATGTCTGATATATAAAGTTCCCCTTCCCGGGCAACGGTAAACCATTGCAGATCATCCTTAGGATCACCTACAATACCTTTGGTATCTATGACCTGTAAACCGTCAGGGTCAGTCATGGAGAGTGTATGGTAAATATTGTAGATTTCTTTATACATGGTAAGAACTTCAGTTTTTTCTTCCAGGCTTGCATCCCGGTCTCTAAGAAGGGGATGTTGGCTAATTGCCTCTATATCTCCCTGCCGCTCAGACATAGAATCATCAATTATTTTGCCATATAAAAATGCTTCGTCTACCAGCTTTTCTTCTATTGCCTCCATCAGGGATTCAGAGCTATTTATATAACTTATCAGGGCCAGAGAAGAAAGGGACAAAATTAATATGATGCAAATTAGTAATGTAATTTTAGTCCTGAGACTTATCTTAATATTTCTCATATTTTTCCTCCCATGACTGCTAAAAGAGATAAAAAAAATGCTAACTTCAAAACCAGGAAAGGAGCAAGGATGAGAAAGTTAACATTTGGACATATGAGATAAACAATAAATATGTCAAAATTAGTTTTTAGTTTGCTGTTTTTTTAAAGTATAACACGTTTATTATTTTTAAACCAGTACATCCTTTATTGTTTCTTCTTAAGTCTTCTTAAAGAATAAATATGGTGGTAAAGACTAACGGATCAAGGTTGGAAAGAAAGGCCATGGGTTTTAACACTGTGTATTAACTTATTAACTTATTATTAGCCAGGCATATCATTGGAAATAATAATTTTTTCATGAAAAATTTTAAAGAATTTTATGAAGGGACACTCTTGTGTCCCTTAATCATGTTATTTTTGAAATATATACTTGATTTATATCAATCAATATCATATGACATAATTAGACACCTTTCTCCAAAGGAAAACAGGTATTTAGGGTAGAAATAATAATTACCAGGAAATAGCTTTCTTCTACCATATGACTTTTACATTATATGGTGAGATGTGGGAGTCTCCTGTTATGATAGGCAGCATTTCCAACTGAGATTGGGATACAAGGAGTCGATCAAAAGGGTCCCGGTGGTGGTCAGGCAAGATATAGGTTTGAAGGGTGTGATTCATTTTTACCGGTAGTTCCTTAATTGCATTTATAGACATTTGTTCATATATAAAAGTGGTGATGTCATCAGGAAGGGTAATTTTACCCAGCCGGGCTTTTATAGCAATTTCCCAGCCGCTTGCGGCGCTCAAAAAAAGAGTGCTGTCCACATTGGTTATGATTTTTCTGGCTTTATCCGATAAGCTGGAATTATCGGTAATCCACCATAAAAAAGTATGGGTGTCTAATAAATATTTCATTTTTCAAAATCCTTTAAAACCTTTTCAGGTAATGGTTCATTAAAATCTGGGGATAGAAAAACCATGCCTTTGGCTGTTCCTGGCAGGCGTTGGGAAACCTTTTCTTCAATAGGGACCAGCTTTGCTATGGGGTTGCCGCTTCTGGCTATAATTACCTCCTGTCCCCTTTTTACCCGGGCTAATAATTTTGAAAGATTTGTCTTGGCTTCATGGATGTTAACTTTTATGGTCAATAAAATCACCTCCAGCTTAATACTAAACTAAGCTAAGGACTAAGTCAAGCGCTATCATCCTTCCCGGACTTCCTTTTCTCTTAATCTACTATCCTTAAAATGGAGGATTTTAAAATGTCGAAAAAAATCGGACGTAATGATCCTTGCCCCTGCGGTAGTGGGAAAAAATATAAAAAGTGTTGCTTGGAAAAACAAGATATTATCTGGGAGCAGAACAAGGCTTCTCAGTTGATGGAGGAGGGGCAGTTTAAAGAAGCGGAAGAAAGGCTAAGGAAAGTATTAAATAATGAGGATAATGTAACTATAAGAAATAACCTGGCGAAATGTTTATTTGAACTGGGAAAATATGAAGAGTGTCTGGATTTATTAAGACCCTGCCTGGAACCGGACCAGGAGGAAATAGCAGCTAACCCTTATACCCTGTCTGTTATTTCCAAATCCTTTGCCCGCCTGGGAGATAAGCAGGCAGCTGATTATTTTTTAAAAATGGCGGAGAAAATTTTTGAAGAAGGCCTGGGAATTTTTCGAAAAGAAGGGATAGATGAAGAAGACCTTTCTTTTTGGAAGGAATATACAGTGGCTGTAATGAGGGCAGCGGCAGAGGTGGAAGACCATTCCAGGGTCCTGGATCTTTATTACCGCTGGAAGTCAGAGCATCTTAACTGGGAAAGTACTTACCTGGCAGGGGTGGCCTCCTTTAATTTGAAAGATTACGCCAAAGCGGCCACCTTTTGGGGAGAGCTGGGGGAAGAGTGGTTTATGTTTTATGGGTTTAAACAGGTAGCTAACCTGGCGGATAAAGGGGTTATTCCTCCCTTTGTTTTGAGTTATAAATTATTAGGTAATGAGCAGATAGAAAAGAACTTGAAAAGGATTAGCTGGGAAGAGGATTGCCTGTCCTCCCTAATTAGAGATCGGACCTTTCTCATGGTATTACTTTCTATGGTTTTTGATGGTGAGGTAGAAGAGGAAATGGCCAAAGAATTAGTAGCTGACTTAGTTTGTCAGGGGGAAGAATGGGGAGAAGAACTGGGTAAAAGAATTCTTGATTCTCCTCATGTTTATACCAGCTTTAAAATGGCTGCAGCCCGGGGATTAATTGAAAAGGGAGTCTATTCTTCCGGGGAATTTGTTCCCATGGTTATTGATGGGGAGAAAAGGGAGGTAAGAGTAGAATCCCTTCCCGTGGAGACTGAAGCCGACCAGGAGACTCGGGAAGCAATGGACAAGGCCCGGGAGCTTAAAGAAAAAGGTGACCTGGAAGAAGCTATAAGGACCCTTGAAGAAGTTTGCTATAAAGACAATTTTTTCCCGCCGGTGGCCATAAACCTTTCCAACCTGCTCCGTATGGTGGACAGGGTGGAAGAAGCAGAAGAATACTTGCGGATGGTGGAGAGTATAGATCCCGATTACCCTTTAATGCTTTTTAACATGGCCTGTTTGTTTAACCAGAAGGGAAATTTTAAAAAAGCGAAAGAATACCTGGAAAAAATAAACCTGGAGGAGGCGGACCAGGAACTTCTGGAAAAGGTGGACCAGCTGAAAGAAGCTCTGAAAAGTTTCAGCCCTGAAGAGTACCTTGAACAGGTTAAAATGAATATAGCCCGCTATGAAGAGGAAAAAAGGAAAAAGATTGAAAGTAAGACCCTTTCTCCCCAGGGGACCCTTTCCCGCTGTCTTCAGAACATGCCCGCAGACTGGATAACAGGAATTTGCTTTGCCCTGAAGATAGAACCCGCTTCCCGGCGGGAAGAAAGACAAAAGGAGCTAGAAGAGGCTTTGTTAGATAAAAAGAATCTATCTTTTTTGATGGAGGAAAACCTTTCTCCCCCAGATAAGGAGCTTTTGGCTTATCTCCTAGAACAGGGAGGTTGGGCTCTCTTGGAGAAGGTAACGGAAAGGTTTGGTTCTATGGAAGGGGATGGTTTTTACTGGATGTACTATCTCCCCGAGTCTTCCCTGGGAAGCCTCTGGTGTCACGGACTGGCAGCGGTAGGTAAGGCCAGGGTAGGTAAGAGGAAAAGAAAGATTGTGGTGGTCCCCCTGGAGCTTAGGGAGCCTTTATCCCAGCTTTTGGGGGTAAAAACAAAGAGTTTTGAGCCAGCAACCATTTGGGATTACCCGCTGGAAGATGAAGGTGCCCGGGAGAAGGTATTTATATTTCGAGTAAACCTGACGGATAGAGCCGCCCGGGTCCGGGGCTTTCCTTACCGGGTCCTGGCCATTCCCGCAGATTATACCCTTTTTCAACTGGCTCAGGCCATATTAGATTCCTTTGATTTTGAATTTGATCATTCCTTTGGGTTTTATGATAACCTGAAAAATTGGACTCGCGCCGGGGAAGGTTACGAATATTTTACAGACCTGGGAGAAGGCTACAGGTTCCCGGGGGTAGAAAATACACAGATTAAGGATGTATTCAAGGAGGCCGGCAAGAAAATGCTTTTCTTGTTTGATTATGGCGATGAATGGCGTTTTTTGGTGAGGCTAATGAAAGAGTCGGACAAGGAATTACAGGAGGAATACCCCAGAGTTATTACGGGGGAGGGGGGAGTAGAGCAGTATGATTGAGATCCGGCCTTTATCCTGGGGCTGCCAAGGTTGTAAGAGAGGTTTGATCATATGATACTAAGTGTAAGCCGAAGGACAGACATTCCTGACTTTTATTTTGAATAGTTTTTAAATAGGCTAAAGAAAGGATACCTCTATGTAAAAAACCCCATGAATCCTAAACAGGTAAGCAGGATACCCCTGGATGAGGAGAATATAGACTGCATTGTTTTTTGGACGAAGGACCCGGGAAATGCCCTGGCAAAACTGGAGGGGTTGGGTAATCACATGTATTACGGGATTGAACCGGGCAGGTGTATAGATAACCAGCTGATATCCCAACTTTTGGAACAAGATATAAATATCAAGAATAATAAAAACCAAAGGAAAACTTGCGGCTGTGTGGAATCTATAGAAGTAGGAGCATATAATACCTGTCTACATGGCTGCAGGTACTGTTATGCTAATTTCAATGATTCTGTGGCACAAGGGAATTACAGGGCCCATGATGTTAAAGCACCATTATTGTTGGGAAAGATTGAGGAAAAGGATAAAATCCTGGATAGAAAAATTAAGAAATTTTCTTAGAAAGGTGTGGATAAATTGGATAAGAAAAAACCCCTGGCTACCATAGAAACGGAAAAAGGTGGGGTTATTAAAGTAGAGCTGGACCCGGAAAACGCTCCCAACACCGTTAAAAACTTTATTGCCCTGGCAGAGGCAGGTTATTATGATGGCCTCATTTTTCACCGGGTGATCCCTGATTTTATGATCCAGGGAGGCTGCCCGGAAGGAAGGGGAAGCGGCGGCCCCGGTTACTCCATAAAGGGAGAATTTGCTATTAATGGCTTTTCCAATAGGCTGGTTCACACACGAGGAACTATTTCCATGGCCCGGTCCAGTCACCCCGACTCAGCAGGCTCCCAGTTTTTTATTACGGTTGTGGACACTCCTCACCTGGACGGTCAGTACGCTGCCTTCGGAAGGGTAATCCAGGGCATGGAGGAAGTGGATCGAATTGTAGAAGTACCCAGGGACCAGATGGATAAGCCCCTGGGAAAAGAGGGCATTAAAAAAATTCGAGTGGAAACCTTTGGGGTGGAATACGGTGCCCCGGAAAAGATTTAAAAGTTCCTTTTTTTCATTTTAACCAGGAGATAGATAATTCCTCCCGCGAAGAGAATCACCATAAGGGGGAATATTACAGAAATTACTGCCATAAAAGCAGAAAAAACCGTTTCCAGGAAAGAGACGCCCGGGTTGAGGGTTCCTCCCGACATGGTGGTAGAGCCCGTGTGGATCAGGTTGCTGGTGACCTTTCCCGCCAGGGAAAAACCGCCTCCGGCAATGATGGCCAGAGTCCAGGTAAGGAGGGGGCTTATTTC
>SKLX01000068.1 GCA_007121375.1 Bacillota bacterium
CTTCTCCAAAAATAACCAAAATATAAAACAAAAACACAGCAATTATGGAACGGAAGATATTTATACTTAACAGCCTGTTGGCTATAAGTACATAAAAAATAATAACCAGAAAAGGCCTGAAGGGGTGAGTTCCCAAATAAATAAACACGGTGCCGATGAAAATGGAACCTGAAATTATAAATAAAACCAACCTCCTGGTATTTATTTCTATCCCATACATTGATTTAATGAGCAATATTATAAGAAAAGAATTAACTCCACCAACCAGGTAATTAAGTATAAAGTGCCCCATAGGATAACTCCCAGATTCGTTTTATTAATTACTTCTACAATTTATTATATATTTCTACAAATTATTATCTTTTCCTCTACAAAAATCAGGCACTAAAAGGTTTTTCTTAAAATTATTCCACAAGCATTTATTAGCCTTAAATCAGTGCCACCCCTGTAATCATGGGTTCCAGGGCCCCCAGGGCTGTCAGGATAATCATTGGGAACTGGAGCCATCCCTGTCCACTATAGCCTGCCATTATAAAAAATATCCATGTCCAGATAACCGTACCAAAAAGAAAATACCAGGGCTGAGGTTTTCTTTTTATTTTAAACATATATTCTCCTGCTCCTTCAATTGACATGTTATATAACAATAATTTTTATTTAGAAATCTTTATTAATTGTATAATTATTGTTACATAAGAATTATTATTTATAGTATAATACTGTTATCCTGTTTTTCTGAAGGTCAAAAATTGAATGTGAGGTGAAAATTTACATGAATATTTCCCGGAGGAGTTTCCTGAAACTATCTTGTTTAGCAGCCTTGACAGTAACCCTGACGGGCAAGCAGGGCTGTAAACTTGCTGCAGGACCTCCTGATTCTCCTGATCTGCCTGATTCCCCGAAAATTGACACCCTGGAAAAGGAAATAGACACTCACCTGGAAAAAAATAAAAAGCTCAATAATACCTTCGAATTATATAAAGGAGTTCTGGCTGTCCACCTGGCCTATATAGATAAAATAGATGTTCCCCTTGCCCTTACAAAAACAGAAATTATGGATTTATTTAAAAGGAACCAGTATGTCCTTAGTCAACACCAGCTAAAATTTGACCCTCCCGTCTTTAAGGAAATACTCCATTCCATTATCGGGGTCATGGAAGAAAAAAATACTGAAACCTCCGAGTCCCTTGCAAACTTGCTGGATACACAGGAATTTGAGAAGAATAATATCCAGGAATTTCTTAACAAAACTACTCCCTATGATAAGGTGGAAATGGAAAGATATATTCAAAAAATTGGCATGGATAAAAGGACAGGGGTGGACAAGGAGCTTATCTCCTTTGTGACCTTTACCAGTGCCAGTCCATTTTACAAAAAGTGCCGGGAAGTAGTAACAGGCATTACTGACTTTTCTTTATGGCAGCAGGGATTCTGCCCCGTATGCGGTCAAACCTCTACCATTGCCAAGCACAGGCATGAAGATGGAGCCCGCATAATGGATTGCTGGTTGTGTCATGCCCAGTGGTACCACCCCCGAATGGAATGCCCCTATTGCGATAACAATGACCAGAAAAAGCTCCGCTTTTTCTATATTGGCGGAGACAATACCCGCCAGATCCATATATGTCAGGTCTGTAATCGCTACTTAAAAGTTATTGACGGCAGAGCTATGGAAAGTGAAACAATCCTGGAAGTGGAAGATATCGCTACTGAGTATCTGGATGTGCTGGCCCAAAAGGAGGGGTACAACCCCCCTGCCCAAAATAGAAGTGTTCTTTATTAACACGTATTCCGTTTATCACTAACCCATACCTCCCTTTAAAGGGTAAGAAGTGTCCATTAGGGCATTTCTTACCCTTTATATTTTTACTGCTGTGCCAAAAACAATTATTTCTGCCATATTGGAACCTTAACATCTATAGCCCAAGCCATTAGCCTCTCCTTCCTCCTCTTTTTTCCCACTCTTCTAATTATCCAGAAAAAATTGGCCCGCCTAAAGGGGCCAAAAAATTATGTAGTCTTTTTAAAAATTTCCAATTTGTCCTAGAAAATAAATTATTATGCAGGCTTACAATGCTCGCAGGAGACATAACCGGCCCTTCTTCCTTCCTCAACTGAATCAAACCAGATCTCTTCCTTTATGTTTTTCGCATACCTGCATTCAGGACGGTGAAACTTTGAAGATCTTTCACTGGCCACAAATCTCCCCACCGGAGAAACTTTTGCCCTGCTTTTATCTTCCTTTTTTTTGGGCTTTAAAGTGCATACATACAGGGTGACAGGGACCAGGGCCAGGAGAAGCCACCAATATTTTTTCATATCCCAACCTCCAACCTTGATTAAAAGTGCTTGCCTACTATTAATGTGGTTGTTTACCTTCCTTAACCCTAAGTATACATTATTTACCACAGTGCCACAAGTACCATAATATTTACCCGCGGCCACTAAATAGTAGATTTTTATACCTCCTGCCTAACCCTGGGGAACCAGAAATTTAAGGGTCCCCGGCAAAATGCTTATTTTGACGGGGAGGTAACCTGAAAGCTCCCCATCGGCGTGAATTACAGCCCTTTCCCTGGCCCGGATTTCTATCCTTTGGGCCTTAACCTCCCTTACCTTTTTATGCTCCACATGCCTTCCGGAAAAGATTTTGGGCAGATTCCATAAAAGCTGCCCCTTCCCTATATCCCCTATAATACACAGGTGAAAATAACCATCATTTAGGAGAGCGGAAGGCACTATGCACATCCCTCCCCCGTAATACCTGGCATTTCCCACGGCCAGGAGCAAACTTCTGGTGGTAATGGGTTCTTCCTCATCCAACACTATTTCCAGGTTAAGGTTTTGGTAGGTTAAAAGAACCTTAAGAAGGGCAAGAACATAAGCGGTTGTCCCCGAGGCCCACTTGAAGTTAAAGTTTATCTCCTGGGCCACCCGGGCATCAAAACCCACTCCCGCCACATTAAAAAAGTACCCATCATTAATTTTCCCCAGGTCCAGGGAGAGGGTTTTACAGTGGAATAAACCCCGAGCAGCTTTTAAAGGGTCTAAAGGAACTTTTAAAGACCGGTAGAAGTCACTTCCCGTGCCCGTAGGAATCATGCCCAGGGTAAACTCCCTTATAACTTCTTCCGGCCTTTCCTCACCCCAGGCCAGGCCGTTTATCACCTCGTGGAGGGTACCATCCCCTCCCACGACAATTATCCTGGTTATACCCCTTCCTTTTAGCTGTTGAGCAATTTGGGAGGCATGACCCCTCTTTTCTGTATAAATCTCCAGAAAATCCAGTTCTTTTTCTTCCATTATTCTTTTAGCCCGGGGCCAGATATCCTTTGTCCTGCCCCGGCCGGCCACAGGGTTGATAATAAAGGCTGTTTTCATAATGCTCTTTTTATTCAATTAAAATAATAAATAATCCTTCTTAATTTAAAATACTGCCTTAAATCGATTTAAGGGCGATTTTTCTCTCTCCTAACCGGGGATCCATATTTTTTTAGCCTGGACTACCCGGGCACTCCCTTTAAATTGGAGCATTTCCGGTGACCTGGTATAAAAGACCAGGCCGTGCATCCCCGCCAGGTACTGATAGTGCTTCCTGAGCACCCCTCCCTGACTCACTACTATGAGAGGTTCTTCCTCTTTATCAATTAAATATCGAAAATCCTGGGGCTCCACTTCAACGATGGCTCCTGATGCTTTAATGGCTTGGGCCACTACAGCACCCGCGGCGGCGGCTGCACCCGCGGCGCCTCCTCCCGCTGCTCCGTAGCTCATAAATGCCCCTCCTTTCTTCTATTGATTTGGATTTAATCTCTCCCTCATGGGCTTCATATAACTCCTGGAAAGCTGGTATTTATCCCGTAAGGCGTTAACCATCTTATAAAGCTGTTCCTTGTATTCCTTGCCTGCACCGCCCTTTTTATAAAGGGCCTTAAAATCATAAAATATATGGGGGAACTCCTCCTCTACAAAATCCAGAAACTGAGAACGGGTTTTCCCCCTCAGGTAAAGGGCCCCCGGCAGCACATAATCAACCCCACAGTCCCTGGCCTGAAAAAACATCTGGTCAAAATTTTCTTCCTTATCGGTGATAAAAGGTATTATAGGCATCACGTGGAGACCCAGGCTGGCCCTGGTCTTTTTAAATTCCTTTAAAAAAGAAAACCTTTCACCGCTACTGGAAGAACCGGGCTCAATTTTTCGGCGTATATCCTCCTCCACAGTGGTGATGGTGGCAGCAATGTTTATATAAGTCAGGCGGGATAACTGGTCAATAAGGTCAAAATCCCTGAGGACCAGCTTTGACTTGGTTGATATAATGGCAGGGTTTTTGTATTTTATTAACAGTTTAATTATCAGAGGCATCAGCTGGTACTTTTCCTCGGCAGGCTGGTAACTGTCGGTGACTCCCCCGATATTTATAACTTCCCTTTTCCAGGCGGGTTCCCTGAACTTTTTTTCCAGTTCCTCTACAATATTGACCTTAACGTGAATATCCCGGTAAAAGTCCCCGGATCCCAGGTACTCATGGGAATAAAGGGCGTAACAGTACCAGCAGCCGTGCTGACAACCCCGGTAAATATTCAGGTCCCAACCATATGGAATTTTTCTTTTCATTTTGTTTAGGGGGCTTTTAACCCTTATCTCTTTAAAGGTTCTTTCTTTTTTCACGGTCCCCTCTCCTTTTCTTGATGTGTTTAACTTAAATTAGTGTTAGAATAGGGTTAAAGCTTTTCAAGGAGGAATTGGATGGAAATGCCCCCGGAAGTATTAAAGTTACTGGATGAAAAAAAATTTTGTTCCCTGGCCACCAGCTACCAGGACCAGCCCCATATAAGCCTCATGAACTTTACCTATCTGCCCCAGGAGGGAGTAGTTATTCTAAGCAGCCGGCCCAATACCACCAAAATCCACCATATAAAAAATAACCCGGCGGTAGCCCTTCTTCTTTTCAGCCCGGAGGAGAAAGAAGAACCTCCCTTAAGCTGCACCCTTTATGGTGCCGCAACCCTAACAGAAGGGAAAAAGGAAACTTTCTACCGGGAAGCCCACTACCAAAAAAACCGGGATATGGGACAGTTTATCATGGGAGAAGACATCAAGATAATTGTTGTGGACATAAAAAAGGCAGCCCTTACCGATGTAAACGACCGGGTACGCACCTGGTCGGAAAGCCCCACCCAGGAAAAAGAAGGTGAAACCCGTGGATAAAAAGATTAAAGAATACCGCTTCTTTTTAAAGGATACCCTCCGCAAAATTACAGATTTTTCTCAAACGGATCAAAACAAAGGTGTGGAGCCCCCGCCCGTTGAAAAGCCCTATCCCCCCGAGGCCCCCAGGATCGACCTGCCCCCCAGGGAAAGCTGGGCCAATATCCAGGATATCAGCCTTAATGCCACCCTGGCCAATAGAAAAAGCCGGAGAAAATACCTGGAAAAACCCCTGACCCAGGAGGAGCTTTCCTTCCTCCTCTGGGCAACCCAGGGCATAAGGGGAAGGCCCTTTTCCGGCCATGCTTTCCGGACAGTCCCTTCGGCGGGTTGCCGCCATGCCTTTGAAACCTACCTGGCTCTTTTAAATGTCCAGGGTCTGGAGCAGGGCATATACCGGTTCCTGCCCCTATCCCACCAGCTTCTCCTGGAGTTTACCCTGGAGGATCTGGAGGAAAAAATAGTAAAAGCAGCTTTCGGCCAAACCTTTGCCGCCAGGGGTGCCCTCCTCTTCATCTGGACAGCCATTCCCTACCGGATGGAGTGGCGCTACGGTACGGCCTCCCACAAAGTAATTGCCCTGGATGCAGGCCATGTCTGCCAGAATCTCTACCTGGCCTGTGAAGCCCTTGGAGCAGGGACCTGTGCCATAGCCGCCTATGACCAAACCCTGGCGGATAAACTGGTCAAGGTGGATGGAGAAGATGAATTTGTCATCTACATGGCCCCTGTAGGGAAGGTTTCTTAGAGGCAGACCATCTCGACATGTTCTGTCCTACCCGTTATTATCCAACTCCTTCAGCCAGCGGGATATGGCTTCTTTTATCTCCTCCCTTACCTCCCGGGTCTTTGCCAGCTTTTCCTGGTAAGTGCCTTGGAAAGCTGAAGGGTCAGGGAAACTCCAGTGGAGTCTTTTCGCATTACCAGGAAACACCGGGCACTTTTCACCGCTGGCCTGATCACAGACCGTTATTACATAGCTGAAAAGGGTTCCTTCCTTAAAATAATCAAAAACACTTCTGGTCTCCTTGCCAGAAATATCAATTCCCACTTCCCTCATGGCCTCCACGGCCAGGGGGTTTAATTTTCCCGGGCTGATTCCAGCACTGTGGGCCTCAAAACGGTCTCCTCCCAGGGTTTCCAGAAAAGCTTCTGCCATCTGGCTCCGGGCCGAGTTATGGATACAAACGAAAAGGACCTTTTTTCTTTTCACCTTTTTTATCTCCCTTCTTCTTTTAGCTGGTCCTGGCCCTCTGGCGGTTAGTTAAATAGTTGGCGGCAAAATTAATTAAGATGATAAGAATTATGAGAACTGTTCCCGTGGCATAAGCCTTTTCCATGGATATACCCTCGGCGGCCAGGACATACAGGTGGACCGACATGGAACGGCCGGGATCAAACAAAGATTTGGGCACCCCCAGGGAACTTCCTGCCGTCAAAATTACGGCGGCAGATTCTCCCACAGCTCTTCCAATACTCAAAATTATCCCAGTTATTATGCCGGGAAGGGCAGAAGGGACCACAACTCCTACTATGGTTTGCCACCGGGTAGCCCCTAGGGCCAGGCTTCCTTCCTTCAGGGAACCAGAAACGGAATTCATAGCCTCTTCAGCTGTCCGCACCATAGTGGGCAGGATCATCAGAGCCAGGGTAAGGCCACCTGAAAGAATAGACCAGCCCATACCTAAAAAAATCACAAAGAAAGCAAACCCAAAGATTCCAAATATGATGGAAGGTATTCCTGCCAGAGATTCGGTTGTAAAGCGTATAACCTTTAAAAGCTTTCCTTTTTTCTTATATTCCGTTAAATAGATAGCAGAACCTA
>SKLX01000103.1 GCA_007121375.1 Bacillota bacterium
CCTTGACTTAAGGAAAGGTAAGATGTAAAATTAGTAAAAATTTAAAAGGATAAGGAACTGATAGGGGATGAAAGAAAAAATAATTGATGTTCTTTTAGATAATGGAGGAAATTTTATTTCCGGGGAAGAGTTAAGCCGGCAATTAAATATTTCCCGGACAGCTGTATGGAAGTATATAAAAGAAATCCGGGGAGAGGGCTACGTGATAGAAGCTTTTCCCCGTAAAGGTTACCGGATGAAAAAAAAGCCGGATCTCTTGCTGCCCCGGGAGATTAAAAGGCACTTAAATACTTTGCGCCTGGGAAAGTCAATTGAGTATCTTGCCCGGGTAGACTCTACCAACAGAAGGGCAAAGGAAATGGGCTTGCAGGGTGCCCTTGAAGGCACCCTGGTGGTAGCCGAGGAACAGACCCGGGGAAGGGGGCGCCTTGACCGCCAGTGGTTTTCTCCCCGGGGGGGAATATGGTTTTCCATTCTTTTGAGGCCTGATCTCAGTCCCCAACAGGCTCCCCTGCTAACCCTTCTGACTTCCCTGGCGGGGGTAAAAGGAATTAAAAATGCCACCGGTTATTCTTTGTATATTAAATGGCCCAATGATCTTTTTTGGCAGGGCAAAAAAGCAGCAGGTATATTAACAGAAATAAACGCAGAAATGGACCGTATTAATTTTGTGGTGGTGGGGGTAGGGATTAATGCAAATATCAGACATGATCATTTTCCGGAAGATATTTCTTCAGAAGCTATTTCTTTAATGGAGGAGGAAGGGGAGTCGGTTTCCCGCCCTAAATTATTGGCTACTTTCTTAAATGAGATGGAGAAAATGTATGATCAGGCCCAGTTGGAAGGTTTTAAGGAGTTAATTGGCGAATGGAAGAAGTACAGTACTACCCTGGGCAAAAGGGTTGAGGTGAAAACTCCCCGTGGAATTATTAAGGGGAAAGCTGTTGATATCAATGAAGAAGGTGCCCTGATGGTCGAAAAAGAAGGGGGAGAGGTAATTCACCTGTTATCAGGAGATGTTTACCTCAGTTAATAGGGGGAAAATAAAGATGCTTTTGGTTTTTGATGTTGGTAACAGCAACATAGTTATAGGAATTTATGAAAGGGAAGTGTTGAAATATAACTGGCGTATTTCTACTGACCGTCAAAAAACCGTGGATGAGTACGGAGTGATGATGAAAAATCTCTTTGAGTATGAAAATATACCCCGGGATAGTATTAAGGGTATAGCTATATCTTCAGTGGTTCCACCTTTGATGCCCAACCTGTGCGCCATGACGGAGAAATATTTTAAAATTAAGCCCCTGGTGGTGGGGCCGGGGATAAAAACAGGTATGAATATTAAAATGGAAAATCCCAGGGAGGTGGGAGCCGACCGTATTGTTAATGGGGTTGCAGCCCATGCTCTCTATGGAGGCCCCTTGATTATTGTTGATTTCGGTACGGCTACTACCTTTTGTGCTGTTTCCCCGGCAGGTGATTACCTGGGAGGGGCCATTGCCCCCGGAGTAGGTATTTCCACAGAGGCCCTTTTCCAGAGGGCGGCCAAGCTTCCCCGGGTGGAGCTGGTTAAACCCAAAAGTATTCTGGGGAAAGATACTGTAAGCAGTATGCAGTCAGGGTTTTTTTATGGATTTGTGGGTCAGGTGGATGGTATAGTGTCCCGGATGGCTAAGATATTCAAAAAAAGGCCTGTAGTGGTGGCTACAGGGGGTTTTGCTCCTTTAGTTGCCCAGGAATCTCAAACCATTAACCATGTCCATCCCTTTTTAGTCCTGGAAGGATTAAGAATAATATATGAAAGAAATCGGCAGCCCTAGGATTTTAATAATTGATGGCCCTTACAAAGTGGCAAAGGTTTCTATTATCTGGATAACTGCCGGGCCTAACAAAACTATAAAGATGGTAGGGAATATGAAAAAGACCAGGGGAAAGAGCATTTTAACAGGGGCTTTCATGGCCTGCTCTTCAGCTCTTTGTCTTTTTTTCTGTCTCATTTGACGGGATTGGACCCTTAAGACGTTACCAATTCCAACTCCCAGCTGATCAGCCTGGACCACCGAAGATATAAAGTTTGTAAGGTCTTCAACCTCGCACCTGCTGGCTAAATCCTTTAAAGCTTCCCTACGGGGCTTACCCTTTTTAATTTCCTGAAGAACCCGGGCAAATTCCTGGGATAAAGCCCCTTTAAATTTCTCTATAACTTTTATCAAGGCGGCATCAAATCCCAGGCCCGCTTCAATACTAACGGTCAAAAGATCCAGGGCATCAGGTAGATTGTTTTGAATTTCCTCTTTTCGTCCTTTGATTAAGCTGTTTAAGTAAAGATTGGGCAGAGTGCAGCCCAGGGCAAAGGCGGCAGTTATGATCAGCAGGTTGTGGCCCAGGGAGGGGTTAAAATTAATGCTGATAAGCCCTGAAATCAATGGTAGCCCAAAAATTAAGAAGTACCGGATTAAGGTAAACTCATAAGGAGTAAGATTCCCCGGATTTCCCGCCAGAGTAAGTTTTTTCTGGAGGCTGTCATGTTTGGCGGCAGGCAGAATTTTGCTTAAGCGGGCAGATGCTTGAGCCAGGACAGGTTTTGCAATCCTCTGAAATAAGGGCAGGTTAAGTTCTTCAAAGGCTGTTTCTTTATAATAAGTGTTTTTGCTTTGCAAATTATCAAGCCTGTCAAGGACATCAGCCCTTTTTAACCGGAGCAAACGGTGAAAAGAAAGAATGGCCAGATAACCTGTTATAAAAAAGGAAAAGACTACGATCCCTTTCAACATTTTTAATTCCTCCTATCCTATATTTTAATATTTATAATTCTTCTTATCAGGAATATCCCTATAATTTCTGCCAGAACTGCTCCTCCCAACATCATGAGGCCTACGGGATGGTTGAAAAGGAGAGTAACGTAAGAGGGATTTATCATGACTAAAAATCCTAATAGGGCCAGGGGCAAAAGGCCAATAATTAGCCCTGAGATTCTTCCCTGGGCGGTTAGGGTTTTAATTTCTCCCTTAATTCTTACCCTTTCTCTTATGGTTTCCGAAATATTTTCCAGTATTTCCGCCAGGTTGCCTCCCACCTGCCTCTGTATTAATACCGCGGTGACGGTCATTTCCAGGTCCTGGCTTCCTACCCTCTGGTTTAAATTCTCCAGGGCTTCTTCCGTAGGAGTCCCTAAATTAATTTCCCTGAAGGTCCGGCCAAATTCTTTACTTATAGGGGGAGACATTTCTTTACTTACCAGGTCCATGACCTGAATGAAGCTGAATCCTGCCCGTAAGGAATTGGCCATCGTGACCAGAGTATCGGAGATCTGGTTGTTGAATTTTGTTATCCGCTGGGCTTTAGAAAAGTTAATATAAAAACGAGGTATCACTAACCCTACAAGGGAAAATATTAAAGCCAGAAAAATATTTTGTAGAATAAGCAGGGCCAGGAAAAAGAAACCGGCAGAAACAATCAAGATTAAAGTGACAAACTCTTCCCCCCTCAGGGGAATGTCAGCCTTGATTAGCTCCTTTTGAAGGGTAGCACTTATTTTTTTAGAGGCAAAGACCCTGCTCATTTTTCTTAGTATGGTTTTAGGGCTTATCCTTTTTTCTTTGCCTTCTCCTTCTTTTTCTTCCAGATATTCTTCGTCTTTTTCATCTTTGACGTACCGGCTTATCCTGTCTTCTATAGACTGCTTGTCAGCGGAAAAAATCAGATAAATCCCGTATCCCAGACTTGCTCCCGTACAAAAGGTTAGAAACAGTATATAGTAAATCATAAACATTCCTCCTAAAGCCACACCTGGCTAGAAATCTGTTAATTGAGAGGGCTGAAATATGTCTTCCTTTAGTTTAATTCCGGCGGAAGTAATCTTATCCAGGAACTTGGGCTGAATTCCCGATGCCTTAAATTCTCCCTTAACTTTACCCAGCTCTCCTATTCCTTCCTGTTCATACCTGAATATATCCTGGAGGACTATGGTATCCCCCTCCATCTGTAAAACTTCAGTAATATAGTTTATTTTTCTGGTTCCATCCCGCATCCGGCTCTGGTGGACTATTAAATCTATGGCGGAAGAAATCTGTTCCCGGATTGCCCGAATGGGCAGTTCCATTCCCGCCATAAGTACCATGGTCTCTAGGCGGGAAAGAATATCCCGGGGCGAATTAGCGTGGCCGGTAGTTATAGAACCGTCATGGCCCGTGTTCATGGCCTGGAGCATGTCCAGGGCTTCTCCGCTTCTAACCTCACCTACTACAATTCGGTCGGGCCGCATCCTCAAAGAGTTTCTGACCAGGTCACGCATGGTGATAGCCCCTTTACCTTCGATATTGGGAGGCCTGGTTTCCAGGGAGATAACATGCCTTTGATGTAATTGCAATTCAGCAGCATCTTCAATAGTGACTATTCTTTCCCCGTCAGGGATGAAGGAGGAGAGAACATTTAAAGTAGTTGTTTTACCGCTACCTGTCCCCCCGGAAACAACAATGTTCAGATGGCTCTTTACACAGGCTTCCAGGAACTGGGCCATTTGAGGATTGAGGGTGCCGAAACGTATCAGGTCTTTAATCTGTAAGGGGTCCTCTGAAAATTTCCGTATGGTAATGGTTGGCCCGGTGAGGGATAGGGGAGCTATAATGGCATTAACCCTGGATCCATCTGGGAGCCTGGCATCTACCATGGGCATGCTTTCATCAATTCTCCTGCCCAGGGGTGATACTATTTTTTCAATTATATGGTGGACATGGTGGTCATCCCGGAAAAAAACATCACTCAGCTGAATCTTGCCATTTTTTTCTACATAAACATCCCGGGGGCCATTTACCATTACCTCTGTTACTTCCGGGTCTTCAATAAGGGGAGTTATAGGTCCATACCCCAGAATTTCATCCTTAAGTTGTTTTATTATATTTTCCCGCTCTGCCTGGGGAATAAAGTTTGCCTCTGCATCAAATATTTCCTGGGCCATTTCTTTTATTTTTTCAGCCAGAGCAGCTTCAGGGTCGCTATTTTCATCTTCCCCTTTAACTTCTTCTGTTTTTAGTTCTTCGATAATAACTTTGTGTATTTTTGATTTTATTTCTTGATTGGGGTCTTGTTGAACAGGAATGGCCCTGGTTGTAGCTGAGTTTGCGTTTTCATTTTCCTGGACATTGTTTTTTTCTTGTTCCAGGCGTTTAAGTAATGACATAAACTATTCCCCCTTTAAACTTACTGCTTCATATTAAAAATTTTACTCATAAAGCCTTTTTTCTTGTTTCCCTTTATATCCTTCTGGGTGCCCCAGTTCTTAATAACAATTTCTGCCAGGTTATAAATCTGGTGGCTTATTTTAGCCGTCGGGTGAGAGAGGATAAAGGGCACTCCTTTGTTGACGGAGGAAACAATAAGGCGTCCATCGGTAGGTACACTGGAAACCGCAAACCATTCCAGGGTGGCTTCCAGGTCAACTTTTTGGATACCCATCTCTTCAGTAGAACGGTTTATTACCAGCTTAACTTTTTCTTTTTGGTGAAGGGAATCAAATATTTCCAGGCTGAGGCGTGTATTTTTTATAGTAGGCAGCTCCAGGCTTGTAACAAGTAAAATTTGGTCAGAAGCATCCAGTATTGACAGGTTAATATCGTTAAAGAAAGGAGGTGTATCAATAATAATGTAGTCATAATTCTTTTTGAGAAGCTTGATGATTTTTTCTATATGCTCCGTGGTCATGAGTTCTGCGTATTCAGGCTTACTGGGAGCAGGCAGTATTTTAATTCCTGATTCGTGCTTTACCAGGTATTTTTCTAATAACTTTTCATCAAGTTCATCTATGTTGTGAGCTACTTCGGTTATAGAATTTTTGGGGTTAATATTAAACATAATAGCCAGGTCCCCAAACTGTAAATCCAGGTCCACCAGGACAACATCCCGACTGGTTTTACCTTTAATGGAAACGGCCAGGTTGCTGCCGATTAAGGTTTTGCCAACTCCTCCTTTGGTACTAAATAAGCTAATAACTTCCGTTTTGTTCTTAAGGGGAGTAACTTTGTTTTCTACAGAAGTCCTGGCCGTTTGTTTCCTTTTTTGCTCCGCCTTGAAAACTTTACGGATAGTATTGGAAAGCTCACTTATACTGAAGGGTTTAACGATATATTCCTTTGCCCCTGCAATCATGGCATTTTTCAGGTACTCCTGCTCTCCTTGAACGGACATAATTATTACAGCAATATCGGGGTATTGAATGGTAATAGTTTCTGTAGCGCTTATTCCGTCCATTACGGGCATATTTATATCCATAAGGATTACATCAGGGGAAAGCTCATGGGCTAACCTTATAGCTTCTTTACCATTTTCACATTCTCCCACTATAGAAATGTCTTCTTCAAACTGGAGGCATTTTCTTATGTTTTCCCTGGTTTCAGCTATATCATCTACAGCCAGAACTTTAATTTTGGACATCCAGATCACCTTCTCCTTCATAAGATATTCTTTCCGAATCATACTCAAAATCAAGCCTGAAATCAGAGTCACCCGGCAGCAGGTCCTTCATTTCTGCTGGTGGCACTTCAATGATAGCGTCATCCACAGGGGACCTTAAGAGAAGCCGGAGAGATCCCTTTTCGGAAGCCAGGACCAGCTTCGGGGCATCGGAAGCCTCTACAGCCAGGGTCATGGTGGAGGTATCTCCTTCGGTGCCCTCCTGGCTGGGTACCAGGGTTTGCCCCGTGGCCAGGACCTTTAAGTTCTGTAAAACATAGGTGGTTAAAGTAGCGCTTCTCGAATCCTGTTCTTCCTCCCCTTCACCGGGCACTTCCAGGTCAAGGGTGGCCACAATATCAATTTTATTGCCTGGTTTAACCAGGTTAGATACGGCTATTACCCGGCTTACAGCGATAGATACAGCCCGGTAACCGGGTTCAACCTGGTAAGCCAGGCCGTCTTCATAGGAGTCTTCTGTGACCAGCTTGTCCCGGAGAAGCTGTTCTCCTTCCACCATACTTGTTTTAGCTACTGCCCCTGCCACCTGGGCCTTATCCTTAAGGGCATTGGGGTGGACGAAATC
>SKLX01000054.1 GCA_007121375.1 Bacillota bacterium
GGTTATAATTATTATAAGGAGCTAAAAGAAAAGGAAAAAGAAAGACAGGACTTTTTAAAGGAGGACAGGAAGGCTTATCGTCAAAAGCAGAGGGAGCAGGAAAGGCTCCACCGGGAAGAGATAATGGCCAGGAAAAGGGAGATAAAGGGAACAGAAGATAGCTTAAAGGAAAAGGAAAAGCTTATAGAAGAACTGGAGGATAACATCTCCCTCCTGGAAGATAAATTATCAGATTCACAGATTTATGATAATTATGAAGAAGTGCGCCGGTTAAACCAGGAGTACAAAGAAGTGAAAAAGGAACTGGAAAAGCTGTACAACCAGTGGGAGGAACTGGGCCTGGAGTACGATAGAATGAAAGAAAGCCTGGAACAGGAACTTAACCCTTCAGGTAAAAATTAACACATTTTTTCTAATTAATATTGAATATTTTCCCTGTTCATATTAATATAAAACAAAGGGAAAGGTGAGGAGGTCATCATGAATAAATTAAAAATCTTATTAGTTCTAGCACTGGTAGTATCCATGACTTTTTGGGTGTTTGGCTGTGGACCGCAGGAGGAAGAGGAAATTGATGTTAATGGTGAAGAGATGGAGGAAGAAGATTATCTTACCCCTATTAATGGCGAGGAAGGCCCGGATGAGGGTGCAGGCGATCTTTTTGATTCCGTATATGTTACAGTTACCGATTCGAATGTTAACCTGAGGTCCGGCCCGGGAACAGACTATGATGTGGTTGGCTCTGTAAATGCTGGCGACGAACTGGAGGTTGAATTCTTCTTGAATCACTGGATCAAGGTCAGGACCCAGGAGGGGGCAGAAGCTTTTATCGCCGGGTGGCTAACGGATGAGAACCTGCCCGAGCCCGACGAGGAAAATCTTAGAAATGAAGAAGTTGAAGAGGTTTATTAACCATAATTAAAGGTAGCCCTTTTTAAGAAATGAGTAATTGGCTCCGGCATAATGATAAAAGCCGGAGCCAATATATTTTACCTTCCTCTTAAAAGAAAAGAAGGATTTAGGAAGGAAACTGTCAAATTTTATTTTAAGATGGAAAACCCGGGGAGGGTTAAACTTGCAAATTATCATGGTGGAAGATATAACCAGGAATGTTGCCCGGATGTGCTGTGAGGCAAATATGCATCTGGGCCAGGATGTTAAGGTTGCCCTGGAGAGAGCTTTAACAATTGAAGAATCTCCTGCTGGTAGAGAAGTTTTAAAAGAGCTTTTGGAAAACGCAGAAATCGCAGACAAAGAAAGAATACCCCTGTGCCAGGATACGGGGGTTGCCGTGGTCTTTGTGGAGATGGGCAGGGAAGTAATAATTGAAGGGGGCGACCCGTTAGAAGCCATTAACCAGGGAGTAGAAAAGGGCTACCAGGAGTGTTACTTGAGAAAATCCATGGTAGGAGATCCCTTGAAGCGGATAAACACCGGAACTAATACCCCTGCCGTAATCCACTGGGAAATGGTACCAGGAGATAAATTAAAAATAACAGTTGCCCCGAAAGGTGGAGGCAGTGAGAATATGAGCACTTTGAAAGTATTAAAACCGGCCCAGGGGGAGAAGGGGGTTATTGATTTTGTGGTGGAAACTGTCCGGGAGGCAGGAGCCAACCCCTGCCCACCCCTGGTAGTGGGAGTAGGCCTGGGGGGCACATTCGAAAAGGCTGCCCTGCTGGCTAAAAAAGCTCTCCTTAGACCCCTTGGCCAGGCCCACTCCGATTCCTATTATGCCCGGCTGGAAGAAGTGATCCTGGAAAAGGTTAACAGCCTGGGGATAGGTCCCCAGGGCTTTGGAGGCAGAATCACGGCCCTGGCCGTTCATATTGAATATTTCGCAGCCCATATAGCCTCTTTACCCGTAGCCGTTAATTTAAACTGTCATGCTTCCCGTCATGTGGAAAGGGTTTTTCAGGGGGTGAAAAAGTGAAGGGAAAAAAAATAAAACTTCCCCTCCAGGAGGAAGAAATCAAAGACTTAAAGAGGGGAGACCGCCTTCTTCTTTCGGGAACCCTTTATACTGCTCGGGATGCGGCCCATAAACGCCTCCTGGAAGCTTTAGACAGGGGGGAGGAACTTCCCTTTCGAATCAAGGGTCAGGTGATTTACTATGTGGGGCCTACGCCTCCTCCTCCCGGTAAAGTAATTGGCTCTGCAGGGCCGACCACCAGTTCCCGGATGGATTCCCTTACCCTACCCCTGTTGGAAAGGGGGCTAAAGGGTATGATCGGGAAAGGGAGCAGGTCAGAGGAAGTTAAAAGAGCCCTTCAAAAACATGGGGCCTTTTACCTGGCAGCGGTAGGAGGGGCGGGAGCCTTTTTATCTAAAAAAATTAAATCAGCCCGGGTAGTAGCTTATGAAGATCTGGGCCCCGAAGCTATTTATCAACTGGAAGTAGAGGATTTTCCCGTGGTGGTAATAAATGATATCCATGGGGGAGATCTTTATGAAGAGGGAAAGGCCCGCTATGCCAGGGAAAAATAAAAATAAGGGTTTTTAAACCCTTATTTTTATGAAAACTTATTTTTATTTTAACTTCTCCCCCAAAAGTTTATTAACCATCTGGGGGTTTGCTTTTCCTTTGGTGGCTTTCATTACCTGCCCTACCAAAAATCCCAGGGCTTTTTTCTTGCCTCCCTTAAAATCTTCTACGGGCCCCGGGTTAGCTTCAATGACTTCCTCAATGATTCGTTCCAGTTCCCCTTCATCAGCTATCTGGACCAGGCCTTTTTCTTCAACTATAGTTTCCGGGTCTTCTCCCCTTTGAAACATTTCTTCAAAAACTGTTTTGGCGATTTTACCGCTTATGGTTCCTTTATCAATTAGCTGGAGCAATTGGGCAAGCTGCCGGGGAGCGATCTTACAGCCGGTTATTTCCATCTTTTCTGCCTTGAGGTAAGCCAATAACTCACTCATTATCCAGTTGCTGACGGTTTTAGGTTCGTTATAGTCTTTAAGGGTTTCATCGAAAAAGTCAGCCAGTTCCCGGGAACTGGTAAGGACCTCTGCATCGTAATCGGGGAGTTGATATTCTTCTTTAAATCTTTCCTGTTTTTCATCGGGAAGTTCTGGAAGCTGGTTTCGAACCTCCTCTATCCAGCTGGAGTCTGTCTCTAAAGGAATGACATTGGGGTCAGGAAAACAGCGGTAGTCAGAAGCGGCAAATTTGCTGCGCATGGCGGTGGTAGTTCCCTTATCTTCGTTCCAGTGCCTGGTTTCGGGAACTACTTCTTTGCCATCTTTACATATGCCAGTTTGCCTCTTTATTTCAAATTCAATTCCCCTTTGCACCGATCGGAAAGAGTTCATGTTTTTAAGTTCCGTCTTGTTCATAAAGGTATCGCTACCCCGGGGCCTGATGCTTACGTTGGCATCACAGCGCAGGGAGCCTTCCTCCATTTTGCAGTCGGAAATACCTGTATATAACAGGATGGTCCTAAGCTTTTGCAGAAAAAGCCGGGCTTCTTCGGCACTTCCCACATCGGGTTCCGTAACAATTTCAATTAAGGGAACTCCTGCCCTGTTAAAGTCTACCCGACTGTAGGGAGAGGCCAGGATGTCTCCTACATGGAGAAGCTTCCCTGTATCCTCTTCCAGGTGGAGCTGGTGGATACGAATCCTCCGGCTTTCTCCATTGACGTTAATATCTACATATCCATTGGTTCCCATAGGGAAGAAGTATTGAGATATCTGATAGCCCTTGGGAAGATCGGCATAAAAATAGTTCTTCCGGTCAAAGGTAGTATAATCTACAATGTCACAATTCAAGGCCAGAGAAGCTCTCATGGCAAACTCCACAGCCCTTTTGTTTAAAATGGGACGGGCTCCGGGAAGACCCAGGCACACGGGACAGGTTTGGGTATTGGGCTCTGCCCCGAAGGTTGTGCTGCAGCCGCAGAATATTTTTGTTTTAGTTAATAATTCCACATGAATTTCCAGTCCAATAACAGGTTCAAACTTCACTGTTTTCACCTCTTTCACCATTAGTTTGAAGGATCCTGCATGCTGCTCTTTTCCAGGGCATGGGATACTTTAAGGAGTAAGTTCTCCTGGAAGGGCCTGCCCATAAGCTGTAAGCCCGCGGGCATAGTTTCAGCCTTTACAGGAACTGAAAGGGCGGGAAGCCCTGCCAGGTTGGCTGCTGATGTAAAGGTATCGGCAGCAGGAGCTATACTGCAGTCCTTTTCCACCCTTTCTAGAGAAGGTGCCATAAAGGGCACCGTAGGAGTGGCGATCATATCTACTTCTTCCAGGATTTCTTCCAGTTCATCCTTAATCCGGGTTCTCATTTTCTGAGCGGGAAGGAAGTATTCCTGGAAGTGTTTTTCTGAAGAAGCCAGGGCCCCAAAGGCTAAAAATCTTTTTAGATGTTCTCCAAAGCCTTCAGTGCGGGTGTTTATGTACATTTCATGGAGGTGGTTGGAAGAAGCTCGAAATCCGAAGCGGACTCCATCAAAGTTGGCCAGGTTGGAAAAAGCCTCCACAGCTCCAATAATGGCAGCCGTATAGGGAGAATGGAAAAAGGAAGGGGCATTGACTTCCATTATTTCTATACCCATATCCTTTAACTGTTCCAGGCCAGCTTCAAAAGCTTTCTTTACTTCTTCTTCAAGGCCTTCTACTTCATCCCATTCTTTAATTATACCTATTTTCAGTCCCTTTGGTTTTTCTATTAGCTCTTTGTGATAGTCCAGGACAGGTTTGTCCAGGGAAGTGGGGTCACCTTCATCTTTGCCAGCGACCAGGGAAAGAATCAGTGCTGTATCCAGGGCGTTCATGGCCAGTATTCCTATTTGATCCAGGGAGGAAGCATAATCAATTAAACCATAGCGGGATATCCTGCCATAAGTAGGCTTTAACCCCGTTACACCGCAGTAAGCGGCTGACTGCCTCAAGGCTCCCCGGGCGTCAGAAGAAAGGCCGATAAGGGAGGTCCCCAGGGCTACTGCACAGGCTGCTCCGCAGCCAGCAGTGCGGCTTTCCACCCGGGGGTTTTTAGAATGGGCAAAATAGGAATGACCCCTGGCATCTCCAATACCAAATTCGTCCAGGTTTGTTTTACCTGTAATAACTGCCCCTGCCCGGGTAAGCCTGTCTACAACAAAGGCTTTAATAGGAGAAACATAATTCTCCATCATTTTAGATCCACAGGTGGTTTCCAGAACATCTGTACATATATTATCCCCTAAAGATACGGGTACCCCCGCCAGGGGATATTCTTCTATCTTTTTTCCTTTTACCTTTTCAACCTGTGCCAGAAAATCCTTATCCAGGGTAATATAGATATCGTATTTTTCCTGGGCTTTTTGGGCCCGGTCATAAATAGTGCTGCAGGTTTCAGAAAGGGCATTTTCTTCGGCTTTGTAAATTCCATGAAGTTTAGTAATGGTTAAGCTGGATATTTCCAATGGATTACCTCCTCTCACCCTTTTATTCTTCTATTATTCGGGGTACGTTAAAACAATATTCATCTGCATCAGGAGCATTTTTTAAGGCTACCTCCACGGGAAGGGAAGTTTTTTCCTCATCTTCCCTCATAACAGAGGTTATGGAGAAGGGATGGAAGGTAGGCTCCAAGCCTTCTGTTTCCTTTAAGAAACCCAAAGCTTTCTTTAAAAGTTTTTCTGCTTCTTCTCTTAATACACTTTCCTCCTGGGAATTAAGTTTTAACCGGGCATCCCAGGCTGCATTTTTTATTTCCTCTGGGGAAATGCTCATTCTTTCACCCCTTTTTTAGTTTATTTTCCGTTAACAATTATAACATTAGTTGGAGTTGGAAGGGCTCAAGAGGGGAAAAATTTTATAATATGCACAGGGGTTTCATAAAGTGGGAGATAGGTGGGGAGCAGGGAGTTGGAAGGCTTAAGGTTTTGAGTTAATGTGACATAAATAGATACCTATGAGGAATTGAAACCAGTAAATGGAGGGACAAGAGAGGCAAATTATTATGTAGAGTTTTTAACTGGTACAAGGAAGATTTTCGTTCACTTTTACTGTTAGACTCTTTCGTTTCCTTGTGGTATGGTGGCATTATTGGTAACCTTTTGTTTTGGCTACAACGGGCTGGGAACCGCCACTTAAATTTCCACGTCTATTGGGACATCCTCAAAAAAAGCACACTCTTGCTTGCCTCATTTCGTTTTCTATGTTCTAGCCACTTTCCAGTTCCCGGAAGTAAACAAAAAATGAGTTATATCGAGAGGAGTTTTCTGAATGAAACAAAAAATGATTGTGATGGTTGTGTTGGTTATCCTGGTAACATACTTAACGGGTGGGCTTGCATTAGCATCTGTCGAAAATGAAACTTCATCCAACCTCCCAAACGAGCCACAATCCACAGTTTCTACAGACAACTTTATCATTGATAACTTGATGGAAGCCATAGCCGAATTAATAGAAACTATTAGAGCATATTCGGAACAGGTTGAGGAAGCTATCCGAGACATAATATCCAGGGAAGAGGTGGAGCCGGAACCCGTTGAAGAACCGGCGCCTTTGCCGGAGGATGAAGTTCCTGCCACAGGGATAGTTGAAGGCCGACTTGTTGATGATGAAAATAATTCGTTGTCCAGAATGCGGGTTATCATGGGTGCCAGGGAAACCATAACGGATCGAAACGGATTTTTCTTTTTCGAAGACGTGGATTTTGGCAGCCATGAACTTTATTTATCAGATCCAAACCTTCAAGAAGAAATTTTTTTAACAAGTTTTAGTATTGATGAAAATAATCCCAATTACAATGTAAACTTGATTGTTTCACTACCTGACCCTGAAGATGAGGTGGAAGAAGTTGAAGTTGCTCCGGCTCCGGTCGAGGAGCCTGATGGGGCGCCATTCCTTCTTTTTGGAATCTTCGCTATACTGATAGTTGCA
>SKLX01000168.1 GCA_007121375.1 Bacillota bacterium
CTGATAATAGAAACAAAAACCACAATAAAAAATGTTCCCGTGAGGAGCAGGGGGTAACTGTTAAAGGCCAGGATATAGCTTATCCCCATGACCGGACCCGGCACCGCGTAGGGCAATATGGCCAGAAACTCCAAAAACCTCCGGGAAAAGTTTTTACTTTTTTGCAGAAAATAAGCGGTACAAATTCCCAGAAAAGGACCAAAAAGGGCCACCAGGGTAGCAAAGCGCAGGCTGTTTTTAATACTTCTAAAACCCTGCTCCCATACGGACGTCAGGTGGCGCAAGCTGAAAGTAAAATCATACCCCCATATGTTGGTAAAGGCCCCTATAACAAGGGTAGCTACCTCGGCAAAGGTTAGAAAAGCAAAGACAAAACAAATAAAGCTTAAAGCAGCCAGGACGGGTTTGCTTAAAATTTGTTCCTTTTCCCCGTCCCTTCCTTCCTGGGAAAGGGAAGAAGAAAGGTAGAGGCGGTTACCCAGGGCCAGCTTTTCCAGGAGTACTATTGAAAGGCAGGGAACCAGGAGCACCATGCAAAGGGCAGCGGCAAATCCCATATTATGCCGGGCTATCACCTGGATGTAAGCTTCGCTGGCCAGGACCCGGAAGCCGCCACCCACCAGGATGGGAGTACCAAAATCCGCCAGAATGTTGGTAAAGACCAAAAGACCCGCTGCTGTAATACCGGGAAGCATCAGGGGCAGGGTAACGGTAAAGAAAACCCTCAGCCTGGAAGCCCCCAGGTCCAGGGCACTCCTTTCCAGGTTTTTGTCTATCCTCTTTAAAACATTAACCATGATAAGGTAGGCAATACTGGCATTTCCCAGAGTTTGCAAAAAAACTATGGCCCCCCAGCCTATAAGGTTTACATCCAGCCCTAAAAGGTTGCTGGTGATAAAACCTCTCCGGCCAAAAAGCATGATAAAAACTATGGCAGAAACGAAGGGAGGGGATATTATATGGAGTATGGCGGCAAAGTTTAAAATGTTTTTACCCGGCCAGGAGCTGCGGGCTACCACCAGGGCCAGGGCCAAACCCAGGGCCGAAGCAAAGAGGGTAGAAAGGCCGTTTACCAGGAGAGTATTCCCTAAAAGCTTTACCTTTCCCGTTAAAAAAAGTTCCCGGTAAAACACCAGGCTCAGTTGGTCTCCTTCCATAAAACTGGCCAGAAAAACTTTAAATACAGGAAAGAGAACAAAGGTTAAAAGAATCAGAGGGATGACCAGGGCCATCCCTAAGAAAAGTAAGTCTGTTAGCTTATCCTTTAGATGCCATAATTTTTCTTCCATAATGTTGATGTGTAACCTCTTTCCCTTTTATCTCATTATCTTTCCTATTCGTACCTGCCACTCCATTCATCCGCTATTCTATCCCTTTCTTCTGCAGCCCACTGGAAATCATAGTCCACCAGGTTCAGGGTTTCCAGCTCGGGCACGTCCTCGGGCAACTGGGTGCCAGGCCTTGTTCCGGGACGGGGACATTCCCTGGCCAGAACTTCCTGACCTTCTTCCGAAAGGGTCCAGTCCACAAATTTCTGGGCTGCTTCTAAATTCTCGGTGCCTTTGATGATAGCCACCGGAGAATGCCACCAGCCGGTGCCGTCGGAAGGATATATTACCTGGACCGGGTATCCTTCCCGCTTGGTATGAACCCCATCAGGGCTTACCCCTATCATGGCTTCACCCAGGGCTGCCTTTTGGGGAGGTTCACTACCCCTCTCGGCATAGTAGGGAATATTCTCATCCAGCTGGTCTAAAAATTCCCAGCCTTCCTCTTCCCCTAACATCTGGAGGATAGAAGCCACAAAGGTATAGGCAGTGCCTGAAATACCCGGGTTGGGCATCATTATTTCTCCCTCATAATGGCTGTCGGTAAGCTCCTGCCATGTTTGGGGGATGGGAATATCCCTGCTTTCCGCCACTTCTTCATTTACCACCAGGGTTACTAGAACTATGGAAACCCCTGTCCAGTAACCGTCGGGATCTTTAAATATATCATCCAGGGGCTCGGCTTCCGGGGACACGTAAGGCTCCAGCAAGCCATCTTCAGCAGCCACCATGAAACTATCAACCCCGCCGCCGAACCATACATCTCCTAAAGCCCTTCCTTCTTCAGCCCTCATCCTGGAAAGGACTTCTCCTGAGGACATATCTATATATTCTGCTTCTATACCGGTAGCTTCCGTAAAGGCGGCCATGATTTCATCCTGGCCTCCGTAAGCAGAATAAATCTGCAGAGTATCATATTCCTGGCCATCAGGATCAGGAGCCGCCTCATCAACAGGTGTTTCCTGCCCACATCCAGCCAGTCCGGTCAAGGCCAGGAACAGGATAACCAGGACTGTAAATAACTTCATTTTAAAGCTCTTTTTGAAAATATTACCCTCGTAAGCTGTCAAAAAAAATACACCTCCAAATAATAGATTTTAAAACCATTTAAATATTTAAGTAGTTAATACTTCTTTGACCCCTCAATAAAAGAATTTATGCCGTTATTCAACTGCGCTGAGTTCCTTCTCCACTAAATTTTTCTCTATTACACCACTCCCTCCATGAAACAATCCTGGTCAGTCCTTAGGAAAGTTAAAAATCTTAAATATTTCAATTACTTATTCTATTATTTTCTGGAAATTCCTTTATATCGATTATAACGTTTTGTTATATGGGTGTATGCAATTACAAACAAATGCTTATGGTTATCTTAATATTAAAAAGTAATTTTTGTTATTGATGAAGGAGATTGATAATCATTGATAGAATAAATAAGATTAAAGTATGGGTAAAAGTATGTTTAAAAAAGGGGCGCAGGAGGAGAAGGGGAAAAGTAAGGGTAAGGAGGGGAAGTTAAAAATGCAGTTTTATCAGCTAAATGCCTTTATTAAAGTAGCGGAAAAGAAAAGCTTTTCCAGGGCGGCTGAAGAATTATACTTAAGCCAGTCTACCGTCAGTTCCCATATATCCAGCCTGGAAAAGCACTTTGGGCAGAAACTTTTTGACAGGATGGGCCGGGAAGTCGTTTTAACTCCTTTTGGCGAAAAACTATTTTACTGGGGCAGAGAAATAATGAAAACTAAGGATATGGCCGTATGGGATTTAAAGGACTGGACCGGGAAAGTAGAGGGAAACATCCACATCGGGGCAGGCACCGTCCCTTCCCAGTTTATGGTACCCTTTTTAATCTCGGAGTTTATAAAAAAGTATCCGGGTATTAATTTTACCCTTTCCCAAAACAGTTCAGAACTGGTAGCGGAAGACATTTTGCAGGGTAAGATGGATCTGGGTATTCTGGGAGAAAAATATTATACGGAAAAAATAGAATACGTCCCCTATCTAAGTGAAAGGCTAGTCCTTATAACCCCCCAGGATATTGAACTGACGGAACCCGCCTCCCTTTTCGACTTATTAGACTACAACTTCATCATGAGAAAAGCTGGGTCAGGGACCCAGCACGCCATAGAAAAGATATTAAAAAAAGAAGGCCTGGATATGTCCCGTCTAAAAGTAGTAGCCCATTTTAATAACGTTCAATCCATAAAACAAGGAGTAAAAGAAGGCCTGGGGGTATCAATAATTTCTGAAATCGCGGCCGTGGATTATGCCCGGAGCGGTTATATCAACAGGTACACATTAAAAGAAATTGATGAAAAAAGAACCTTTTATTTTGCCTATAACGGTAAGAAAACCCTGGCCCCCCACACCATGGAGTTTATAAATTTTAGCAGAGAGAAGGTTGTTTTCCCCTGAGAGATAAGAAACTTCAAAGCCAGCTGGTCTGTTTTTATTTCCCAACCATTGTAAGAAATTATTAAGTTTCAATTATATATTTGATTGTTATAGAGCACCCTTTTAAAGGGTGCTCTATAATTTCCTATAACAATAGTCAGCATAACCAGTTAATTCTTTTTAACAATTCCATTTAAGGAAGGATTAACTAAGTTACATAACGAAGGAGTGAAAATCAAGGTGAACTACTAATCTACAGTATAAAAGCTGTTATTTATAAACATCCTTTTAATAGTATGAACTAATAGTTTGAAGGCCCTTAATAATTTTTATGTATTTAAAAACTTTTTTTAGAAGGTGATAAAAATGAAAATACTCCTACTTTATCCCAGGTATCCAGACAGTTTCTGGAGCATGAAGTACGCTGCCCGGTTTATCGATAAAAGGGCCGCTTACCCTCCCCTGGGCTTACTTACAGTAGCTTCTTTAATCCCCGGTGATTGGGAAAAAAAACTGGTGGACTTAAATGTACAAAATTCTGTAGAGGATGAAGAATTAAAATGGGCTGATTATGTTTTTATCAGCGCCATGGATATCCAGAAAGACTCCACCAGGGAAATAATCGACCGCTGTAAAAGTTTGGGGATAAAAATTGTAGCCGGAGGTCCCATGTTTACCAGCAGCCCGGAGGAATATACGGAAGTTGATCACCTGATCCTGGACGAAGCTGAAATCTCCTTTCCCCAGTTTTTAGCGGACCTGGAAAAGGGAGTGCCCAGGCACATTTACAGGGCAGAAAACCGCCCCAACCTCTCCTTAACCCCCATTCCCGATTGGGACCTGATTAACATGGAGGACTACGTGAGCATGAATGTCCAGTTTTCTCGGGGCTGCCCCTATGACTGTGAATTCTGTGACATCACTTACCTTTACGGGAGGAAACCCCGGCTTAAACCCCTGGATAAATTTATAATGGAACTAGAGGCCCTTTATCATAAAGGATGGCGGGGCTCAGTTTTTATAGTAGATGATAACTTTATCGGCAATAAAGGTAAGCTGAAAAAGGAAATCTTACCTGCCCTCATTGATTGGATGAATAAACACGAGCATCCCTTTTCCTTTATCACGGAAGCCTCCATAAACCTGGCGGAAGATGACAAACTCCTCAGCATGATGAGGGACTCGGGCTTTCAACATGTATTTGTAGGTATTGAAACCCCCAGCGAAGAAAGCCTTCAGGAATGCAATAAGTTTCTTAATATCAGCAAAGACTTGATTGCCTGCGTTAAAAAAATCCAGAACTACGGAATGCAGGTTAGCGGGGGATTCATCGTAGGCTTTGACAGTGATACCCCCTCTATCTTTGAACGGCAGATAAAGTTTATCCAGGAAAGCGGCATAGTCATCGCCATGGTAAGCCTGCTAAACGCTCCCCGGGGAACTAAACTTTTCCACCGGTTAAAAAATGAAAACAGGCTCCTGCCTGATTTTTCGGGGAATAATACAGATTTTTCCATTAATTTTGTTCCTAAAATGGATATGCAAGAGCTTTTAGAAGGTTATAGAAGTGTAGTGGCCAATATTTACGATCCAAGCCTCTATTACCAGCGGATTACGGAATTCTTTAAGGAGTTTAAACCTGCCAAAACCCCTATTAATACAGGTATCCTCACGACCTATTATATTAAAGCCTTCTTTAAAGCCATGTTTTACCTGGGAATTATAGAAAAAGGAAGACGTCATTACTGGAAACTCCTTTTAAAAACCCTGTTTAAATATCCCCGGTTCTTACCCCAGGCCATAACCTTTGCCGTCTACGGCTTTCATTTTAGAAAAATATTTGAAAAGAATATAAAGAATGTAGAAATAAACCTGAATAAAGACTACCTGGATAGCCCCTCTTACCATTAATATCGCCATAATTAAGCATTTGTTATTTAAACTTATTATTTAGAAAAGGGCAAAATTAATAAAACCAAGAATAACCAAACCTGATAAAAATATTGTTGCCCCTACTACCAGGGCATTCTTTTTTATGTTTTTAATATTTTCTTCCTTCTTCTGGTTGTCTTTATGATATATGGGAGAGCTCATGATAATATAGGAGGTAATAGCCACAAATAAAAAGAGGGAAATTGGTAAAAGATCTACATTAACTATAAACTGATTCAACAGCTCTCCGACTATCAGTACCAGGGCTAAAAGAAAAGCTCCGTTCCCTACAAATCCGCCCAGCCCATCAATGTCCATCTTTTTCTTTTCATGGTCAGCCATGGAGCTCCAGCCGGGAATCAACCAGTAAAATTTTCCGTATTTTATCAAAATTCCCGCTAAAAAAAGCAATAAAGAAATAAAAAATATTACTTCCATTCAGGATGCCTCCTTCTTCCTTGTGAATAACCTTTACCCCTGTAATATTTCCAGGAGCTCAAAGCCTGTTTTTCCCTTTACCCTCCGGCAGGCAGAAGTATCCTTTATTTCCAGGACTACAACCTCTCCAATTTGCCAGACATCTACTCCTTCCCGGGTGCACCCTGTAATGGTATTTCCTTCTCTACCAAAGGCAGAATGCATATGAAGTTTTGGCTCCTCCTCCTCATTTACAAAAAGGGTGCCTACTGCCAGGGATTCACTAACCCCCGTAAGTTCCTTTAACATGGGAACTGGCCTGGGAGCTTCTCCCTCCTGGGGACCAACTATCACTTTGCTGCCTTTATCTGCTCCTCCCAGAAAAAATACCAGGGCAGATTCTATTTCCTGCTCACGGGAAAAATCTTCAATGATATCAGGAATTTTATCTCCATGTTCCAAACGTAAAATAAAGATTCTTCCCAGGCTGGCCTGGGTATATTTCATCATTTAAAACTCCCTTCCTTAATAATCTCTCATTTTCTAGCCCTGGAGTTATTATCTCTAAAGCTATTATATTATAATTTCTTAAAACAAAAAAGCATCTCCCGAATTTTCTTGCCCTTACCCGAGTATTGTAATAAAATTTAATTTAGCCATTTTTAAATTTAAATTAAAAAGGAGAAATGAAAATGCTTAAATTTTACTGCCTCAC
>SKLX01000005.1 GCA_007121375.1 Bacillota bacterium
ATAGCGGTGCGGACTACGTCCCGGGCATTATCCATGGCGTATTTTTCGTCATAAGAGATATGGTAGGATCCAGGTATCTTGGCAATGTTGGAAGTGGTGATGATTTTGGTGTGGAAGCACTCGGCTACCGCCCTGAGTCCGGGCATTACACACTGGACATCCACTACCATGGCGTCAATGGCGCCCGTCATCATTGGAAGTTCCTGGGAAAGGTAGCTGGTTACAATGGGTACGCCCTGACGCATTAACACTTCGTTACCGGTGCAGCAAATACCCATGCACTTAACACCCTTGGCTCCCGCTTCTTCAGCTTCTGATTTGAGTTCCTTGGCAGCTTTAACTACCATCTCGCTGAGGAGGGGGTTGTGGCCGTGGACCACCAGGTTAACCATGTCCTTGTCGATTACGCCCATGTTGGCTTCAGACTTGACGGGCTTGGGTGTTCCAAAGAGGATGTCTGTAAGGTCGGTGGCAATGTGCATGCCCGTGTAATCGGAAAGGGCACACTGGAGTCCACCAAAGATGATGCTGACGGGGTCAGCGTCCACACCAATGTGGGTCTGGTGAAGGAGCTCAACTACGCTGCCGTTAACGTTGGCAGGATAGATGTCCCTCTCGTTGAAAATTTCTTTACGTCCTTCGGTGATGGTTGAGGTTAACCATACGGGTGGAGCGCCTTTGTAAGTACCAAAGTCCTCCAGGGCCAGCTTGGCTACTTCCTTGGCCAGGGTAGCATCGTCTTTACCTTCGGTGCTTATGCCTACCCTTTCGGCAACCCTCTTTAGCTTATCAGGGTCGGTAATCTGGTAGTCTTTGGCATGGCCTTCGGCCGTCTCCAGGAGTGTTTCCGCTATATGACGACCGTGGTCCGAGTGGGCAGAACATCCACCGGCAACGGCCCTAACCACGTTCCTGGCGGTAATGGTGTAGGCGGTAGCACCGCAGATACCTTTGCTGGCTTTTTTAGTTATCCGGCAGGGACCGGCCAGGCAAATCTTACAGCAGACCCCCGAATCACCGTAGTTACACTGGGGCTGCTGGTCCAGGTACCTTTGAAAGGCCGTATCATAACCCTTGTCTTCAACCTGTTCCAATATCTCTAGTGCTGCTGGATCAACGGTTCTTTTCATATCCTTCTTTTCTTTTTTAGCAGACATTTTTTTCCTAACCTCCTTAAATCTTTTTAATCACACCTCGTGCAAAATGATGTTGTTTTTAAGCAGCGAGTAATGTGTTACTTCCCTTGGTTAACTGCTCACCTCCTCTAAAATCTTTTTATAAATTTCTTCCAGGTTGGGTAACAACTCTTCACTATCTAAAACTCCTGCTTCCTCCGACATAGCCTTTTCCCATTCCTTTTCATCGAAGCTTACAGTCCCAATTAGCTCTTCTTCCGTAAATTGTGAGGAAAGAAATTCTTTTTCTTTCTCATGTCTTATTTTATTACCCAAAACTTTAGCCTTCTTTATTCCCAGGTCCCGGGCCAGCTGCTGAACGACCCTGGTGGTCTGAACACTTACCTTGGTAGGTTCAGTGATAATAATAATGAGATCTACTCCCTCGGAAGTGCCCCGGGTTAAATGCTCAATCCCGGCGCTCATGTCCAGTATTACTACATCCTCCTGGTCAAAAAGAAGGGAATTTAAAACAGCATTAAGAAAGGAATTCTCCTTGCAGTAGCAAGCTGAACCCCCTTGCTTAACACCACCCATCCTTAAGAACTTAATGTTACCCATCTTCAAACTGTAATCTTCAACCACATCATCAACTTCGGGGTTCAAATCATAAAAAAGACCCCCTCCACTGCTTTTGTCATTGATGACTTCTTTCATATCAATTAATGGCTGTAATTTGGCTAAATCTTCTCTCTTAAAACCCAGGGTTTGCCCCAGGCTGACATCAGGATCGGCATCAACAGCATAAACAGAATAACCATCCCTGGAAAAAGCTTTAACCAGATTTGCTGCAACCGTAGTTTTCCCAACACCGCCTTTTCCGGATATTGCTATCTTCAAGCCTGCAAAACCTCCTAATTTTCTTATAGAGATAAATATCAAGACTGTAAAAGCAATAAAATATTTAACTCTTTTTGTAGTGTCCTTGATACATATTCGACGAGTTTAAAAAAAATCCTTTTTTTAAGATAAGTTCTTTTCTTCACAAGCTGACGGTACGTACAGAAATTTGCCCTTTATAATATACTCATTGTTTATTCTATTTCGTTAAATCTTAAGATTATTCCTGCTGCAGAAAATGAAAAATATTTCTACCAAATAAATATTATCTACACTCATGAATAGAAAAGGACTTCCCCTATATATAGGGGAAGTCCTTTTCTATATCAAACGCCATTTAATTCCTTAATTTATTACTTACCTTGCCCTTACTTGCCTTTCCTTCCCTAATTTAGCTGGGAAGCTTTTCCTGGGAGGTTTTCTTTATATTAAAGGTCAACTCTCCATCTTTGTAGTCGCAAACTACTGTATGGCCTTGAGTGAAGGTGCCTTTGAGCATTTCCTCTGAGAGCTTATCTTCCACATAGCGCTGAATAGCCCTCCTCAGGGGTCTGGCACCATAAACGGGATCATATCCTTCCTCGGCCAGGAACTCCCTGGCGGCAACTGTTACCTCCAGCTTCATGCCGTAGTCTTCCATTCTTCCCATCAGCTCTTGAAGCATGAGTCCTACAATCTCCTTCAAGTGATCCTTGCTCAAGGAGTGGAATACAATCACTTCATCAATACGGTTCAGAAATTCAGGTTTAAAGGCCTTCTTAAGTTCTCCCATAACCTGGTCCTTCATCACCTGGTAAGAACTTTCTTCATCCACTGGCCTGAAGCCTACTGTAGATTGTTTTTTAATGTGGCTTACTCCTACGTTTGAAGTCATAATAATTGCCGTGTTTCTAAAGTCAACGGTTCTTCCCTTACCATCGGTAAGGCGACCATCCTCCAGGACCTGGAGCAGGACATTAAACACTTCCGGGTGGGCCTTTTCAATCTCATCCAGGAGGATTACAGAGTAGGGCCTTCTTCTAACCCGTTCTGTCAACTGACCTCCCTCTTCAAAGCCTACATATCCCGGAGGTGCCCCAATAAGGCGGGCGGTAGTATGCCTTTCCATATACTCGGACATATCCAGCCTCAGAATGGCATCCTCATCTCCAAAAAGGGCTTCCGCCAGGGCCCGGGCCAGTTCCGTTTTACCAACTCCGGTAGGTCCAAGGAAAATAAAGGATCCAATGGGCCTCTTGGGATCTTTTAGCCCTGCCCGGGCTCTTCGCACCGCTCGGGAAACCGCATAAACAGCTTCATCCTGCCCCACAACCCGATGGTGGAGCACCTCTTCCAGCTTGAGCAGCCTCTGGGATTCTTCTTCGGCCAACTTCTTCACAGGAATTCCTGTCCAGCTGGAAACAATCTGGGCAACATCCTCTTCTGATACCACTGACTTGTCGGTGACCTTCTTTTGTTCCCATTCCCTTTTCATACTCTCCATCTCTTCCTTTACTTTCTGCTCCTTATCCCTGAGTTTAGCAGCCAGTTCAAACTCCTGACTCCTGATGGCAGCTTCCTTTTCGTTTCGAACGTTTTCCAGATTTTCTTCCAGTTTTTTCAGGTCCGGAGGGGGCATGTAAGCCTTTAACCTCACCCGGGAACCCGCCTCATCAATTAAGTCAATGGCCTTGTCAGGCAGAAAACGGTCCGTGATATAACGGTCAGAAAGCTTAACCGCCGCATCCATGGCTTCGTCGGTTATCTCAACCCGATGGTGAGCCTCATAGCGGTCCCTCAGCCCTTTCAAGATAGCCAGAGCTTCCTCCTTGGTAGGCTCTTCCACAGTTATTGGTTGAAATCTCCTTTCCAGGGCAGAATCCTTTTCTACGTACTTGCGGTATTCATCCAGGGTAGTAGCCCCCACACACTGGAGCTCTCCCCGGGCCAGGGCAGGCTTAAGAATATTGGAAGCATCAATAGCTCCTTCTGCTGCTCCGGCGCCGATAATGGTATGGAGTTCATCAATAAAGACAATCATGTTACCCGCCTGGCGTATCTCATCAATTAATTTTCTTAGCCTCTCTTCAAATTCACCCCGGTACTTGGTTCCGGCAACTACTGCAGACAGCTCCAGAGTAACAACCCTTTTATCCTTTAATATTTCGGGTATATCTCCGTTAGTAATCCTTTGGGCAAGTCCTTCGGCTATAGCTGTTTTACCTACCCCCGGCTCACCTATCAAGCAGGGATTGTTCTTGGTGCGACGGCTTAAGATCTGGATTACCCTTTCTATTTCCATTCCTCGTCCTATTACCGGGTCCAGTTTTCCTTCCTTGGCCATCCTGGTCAGGTCCTTGCCAAAGGTATCTACCGTGGGGGTCTTGCTTCCCTTTTCCTGGGCAGCGGAAGATCCTCCCGCGTCTCCACCCAGCAGGTGAATAACCTGTACACGAGCCCTCTTCAGGTCAACCCCCAGGTTGCCCAGAACCCGGGCAGCAATTCCTTCCCCTTCCCGGATCAATCCCAGGAGCAGGTGCTCTGTGCCCACATAATTATGTCCCAGGTTTCTTCCTTCTTCTATAGCTAACTCAATAACCTTTTTTGCCCGGGGAGTGTAACTAACACTCTGTAAAACAGGCTTATCGCCTTTACCAATTATTTTTTCTACTTCCTGGCGCACTTTGGCTAAATCTACCCCCAGTTTCTGGAGAGATTTAGCGGCAATTCCTTCACCTTCCCTTACCAGACCCAGGAGCAGATGCTCCGTGCCCACAAAATTATGGTTTAATCTTTTTGCTTCTTCCTGGGCCAAGAAAAGAACTTTCTGGGCCCTCTCCGTAAAACGACCAAACATAAACATTTATTTCACCTCACCCTTTTTTATGAAAAATACTTTTTCCTATGGTTTAAAACATTTAATGGGTTTTTCCTTCCAGCATCTCCCTTATTAGAGTTGCCCGGCATACATCCCTTTCATAAGAGTCCAGTTCTTTCTCCTGGATTTTTTGCAGGTAAGCGGGACGGATAACTACCAGGAGCTGGTTTAACACTTTCCTGTCCAGCTCAATAAGCCCTAAATCCATTCCCAGGCGCAAATCGGAAATTAGCTGCATGGCTTCCTGGGAACCTATAATTCTTGCATTGGAAAGAATGCCCAGTGCCCTTCCGGCCCGATCCGCCACCCTTTCCCTTCCTTCATTTAAAAGGGCCTGCCTGGCTGCTTCTTCCTGTTCTATTAACTGCCTGGCCACTACATGTATATTTCTGATAATTTCCTTTTCCTTCTGGCCAAGGGTAATCTGGTTAGATATCTGGACTATATTCCCAACAACTTCCGTTCCTTCCCCATACAATCCCCTGACTATCAAGCCTACCTGGGAAAGGGCGGAAAGAATACGGTTTATCTGTTTGTTAATTACCAGCCCCGGAAGGTGCATCATCAAGGAGGCTCTGACCCCGGTACCTACATTAGTAGGACAGGCAGTCAGGTAGCCAAGCTCTTCATCAAAGGCATAGTCCAGCCTTTCCTCCAAAAGGTCATCCAGGGAATCCGCCAGCTCCCATGCATTTTCCAGCTGCAGCCCCGGGTAAAGGCACTGTATCCTTATGTGATCTTCCTCGTTAATCATAATATTAACGGCTTCATCCTCCCGAAGAAGCATAAAGCTGTTGTTTGAATCCTTTACCAGTTGAGGGCTGATTATATGCTTTTCCATACACAGCTGTCTATCCAGTTGACTTAATTCTGTCAGATTATAAAACTCATAATTTTCAAAGGTTTCTTTATTGTTTTCCACCAAACCCTTTACCAGGGAATAAATCTTCTCCCTCTGGTCATCGGAAGCCAGATAGGGAAAGGGAATCTCTTTGAGGTTTCTGGCTAATCGAATACGGCTGCTTAAAACAATTTCAGAATTAGGACCTGCTCCCTCCATCCACTTACTGAGCCTGGTCATCTGGAAATTTCCTTCATTCATTTTTTTTCTCCCCACCTTTCACCTCATTCTCCAACTCCTTAATCTTATCGCGGATTTTAGCTGCTTCTTCAAATTCCTCCTGGGCAATTTTTTGCTGGAGCTCTGCCCGCATATCCTTAATTTCTTTTTTAACCCTGATTTTGGATCCGGAGCGGTGAGGGACTTTGCCTGTATGGTGAGCACTGCCGTGAATTCTTTTAAGGAGGGAATTTAATCTCTCCCCAAAAAACCCATAACACTTACTGCATCCCAGGCGTCCTATCTGGCTGAATTGGGCATATGTTAGCCCACAATTATCGCATTGTATTTTAGTTGTTGGGGCAGGAACCCCAACCGGAGCTTCAAGTCCATCCACATCCAGGAGTCCGGAAAAAAAATGATGTATAGAAAATTTTGGCTCGAAAGCAAATTCCAGCTCACCCTTTTCACTGGCGCACTGCTGGCAAAGATGAAATTCCTTTTTATTATTATTGATTATCTTGGTAAGATGAACTGTAGCTTTTTTGTTTTTGCACTCCTGACAGAACAACACATATACCCCCTATTTCATTGACTAATACCCTTAATGTCTAATACTATTTGTCTTTTAATATAGCCTCCAGCATGGCCAACAGAAACTTCTTGTTAGCCTCTTCCCCCGAGGAAAAATGATCGGTTAGGGAGCCAAGGACTTCAAATGCTCCCTCCATAATCCTTCCTTCTCGCCGGGTGATAATTTTTTCCTGGTAAAGTCTATAAATTATATCTACTACCTGCTCCTTACTCAACTCTTTGTCTCGCAGGTCCTTTATAATATCAGAAAGATCTCGGGATTTAAAGCCCTCAATTTTAATTATCCTGATATACCCACCACCACCCCGGCGACTTTCTACTAAAAAACCCTTTTCCAGTGTGAAGCGGGTTGAAAGGACATAGTTTATTTGAGAAGGAACACATTTAAACTTAACCGCCAGGTCTCCCCTTTGGATAAGAATGTACTCCCTGGTGGATAACTCCAATAGCTGCTTTAAATAAAATTCTATGCTGTCAGCCAGATTTGGAATATTTCCACCCCCTCCTCCCGTTAGTTTGACCTTCTTTGACCTTTATATTCTATCATACAGGAAAAAATTTATTTTTCAAGGATAAAATATGGCCCTCCTAACTTATATATAGCCATTATCGTTTATTATTTCGCAATTAATGGTTTTTATTAACTAATATTTAAAAAGGCACCTTAAGAGTGCCTTTTTCTCTGCCTTCACCATATCTAAAAGCTAACCTTTTTATTATCCTTCTTTTTATAATTCTTTATCCTGCCGGAAAAAGGGAAATAAACTTTTATCCACTTCTTCCCCATCCCAGGTCATCTCCAAAACTTCATCCAGTTGAATAACCTTTTGAAAAAGCTCTTCTGAAGAAAAATCAGGTGGTACCCTGAGCATAAAGGAAAGGGAAATGACTTTCGCCTGGTAAGCCTCTAAATATTCCGCCTCACTCATGTCTACGCTGGTGATGTTTATCCCCAGGTTACCAAAAACTCCTCCTATCCTTCCCAGAAGCCCCGGCTTATCCACCGCCCTAATGGTAAGGGAGCGAAGGCGCTGCTTTCTACCCAGGTAGGTTTCCACCCCTTTAAGGGTGTAAAGACTGGTAAGGAGAATAAAAGTAGTTACCAGAGCGCCTAAATAAAATCCACCGCCGATAGACAGGCCGATAACGGCCACCACCCACAAACTGGCTGCTGTAGTCAAACCTCTTATGGTATTACCATGCCGTAAAATAGTTCCCGCTCCTAAAAAACCAATACCGCTTATGGCATGGGAGGCTATGCGGGAAGGGTCTGCCCCCCTTCCAATTTCTCCTAAATCCCCAGCAAAGGCGTAGGTTGATAGCTGCATTACCAGGGAACAACCTACACAAACCAGGATATGGGTTCTAAAACCAGCAGGCCTGGCGTGCCTTTCCCTCTCGAATCCTACCAATCCACCCAGCAGGGCTGCTAAAACAAGCCTTAAAATAAGTTCCCCATGACTTATAACCATTCTCGCCACTCCCCAAATCCCTTATATCTATATTATAAAGCCATTATATTTATTTTCCTTTCAAAGGTCAATAATATTTCGGAATTTTCAAATTTTTCTGCCTTCTACAGCAGTTTTCTATTTATTGCTGAAGAAAACTTTTCAGCTTCCCCCTCAATGTCTTCAGCACCTATAACGGAAGAAATAAGGGCAGCTCCCTTAACCCCCGTATCCATAACCTGGCTAAGGTTGGACAAATTAATACCTCCAATGGCTACTACCGGTATAGAAACAGCCTTTACTATTTCCCTTAATGTATCCAAGCCAATTACGGGAGCAGAGTCTTTGGAGAAAGAAGGAAAAACCGCTCCAGCCCCCAGGTAATCTGCTCCATTTTCCTGGGCCCAAAGGGCCTTTTCCGGGCTCCTTACCGTTGCCCCGATGATTAAATCAGGGCCAGCAATTTTTCGAGCCAGGGGCAGGGGCAAATCCTCCTCCCCCAAGTGAACCCCCTCCGCTTCCAGGGCCAGGGCCACATCAACCCGGTCATTAATAATCAGGGTTGCCCTGGTTCTCCGGGTAAGCCTTAATATTTCCCTTCCTTCTTCCACCAGTTCCCTGGCCGATAACCCCTTATCCCTTAATTGAATCGCCCTGGCACCTCCAGCCAGGGACCGGGAAACAACCTCCTGGTGGGAGCGCCCCCGGGATATTAGGGGATCGGTAATAACATAAAGCTTTAGCTCAAAATCTTTCATTACACTATTCCCTCCAGCAGCTTCAATAATTACTTATTATTATAACATAATAGATATAAACTGGCTTTACCCCTTAAATTAGATATCTGATAACCAGGAAACATTATAATTTGGTTTAAAGAAGGGGCCTTAACACTTCATCGATGTTTTGCCTTTCTTTCAGGACCGGATGAAAAATATCCCCCTTTTCTTTTAAACGGGACCAGATGTTTTCCATGTTAAAAAAGGAAGAGGAGGGTATCCCACCATTTTTCAGTTCTTCCCAGAGAAGGGGTGCCGAAAGGGGTGCCCCCGGCAGGGGGCGCAGGCTGTAAGGAGCATTAATGGTTTTCCCCCATGCATTTTGAAGATAATCCAGGTATATCTTTCCCCCTCTTTTTTTAACTTTCCTTTCCATGGTTGTCAGGTGGGGATAATGTTCAAATACCTTCTGGCAAAAATGCCTGGTAAAAACCCGGACTTCCTGGTAGCTATATTTCTTTTCCAGGGGCACATATATCTGGATTCCCCTTGATCCTGATGTTTTAGGGTAACCCTTAAGCCCCTGTTCCTCTAAAAATTTTTTTATGGCCAGGGATACCTCCACTACCTGGTTAAAAGTAACCTTATCCATGGGATCCAGGTCAAAAACTGCATAATCGGGCACCTCCAGGTTGTCCCTTCCCGACAGCCAGGGGTGGATGCCAATGCAGGCCTGGTTACCAAGCCACACCAAAGTTTTTATATCCTCCACCATTATATAGCTGGTAACCTTATCCCCCTTCCTGGAGGGAACAGGCAGGGTTTTTATCCAGGGGGGAGCATCAAGGGGACAATTTTTTTGGTAGAAGCCTTTTTCACCTGTACCGCCGGGATACCTCTGGAATACAAGGGGCCTACTTTTCAAGTATTTTAAAAGATATGGACCTATATCCAGGTAAAACTTAATTAAATGGTACTTTGTATAATTATCCAGAGGCCATAGGGTTTTGTCCAGATTTGTTAGAAGGACTTCCTCCCCCTGGACCTTTAAAAAGCTATCCATTTGAACCTCCTGTTTAAGACAAAATACAATCCCGGGGAGATGAAGGGGAAAAACCTTTGATGGAAGGAGCCCGAAGCTTTAATTCCCCTGTCCATTCAAAAAACTCAATCCACAAAGCCAGGACAGGTTCTACCCAAAAAAGGCCTGCCTCCAAGGAAGGAGGATTAATAAAAGGAGGCCGGGAAATTTTTCTTTCCTGGAGAAAGCCTTTTAACACTTCCCACTCTTTTTCTTTAAGGCCCGTTCCCACTCTCCCCAGGTAATACAACCCCTCCTCACCATAGGCTCCCAACAGCAGGGAGGACAGCCGGTCTTTCTTTAAAATAAATCCTCCCAGAGTACACAACTGTTTTCTCCTTACTTTTATCTTCAACCAGGAGCTTTCCTTTTTTCCTGGAAGGTAGGGGCTGTTTTTCTCCTTGGCTACCACCCCTTCCCCCTTATCCCCTTTTACCCGGGCCATCAACTCTTTCCCCTTTTCATGGTTGCCAACAATCTTTACAAAATCCCCCTCCCTGACCTTTTCCCTTAATATCTCCTGCCGCTTCCAGAAGGGGTATTTAAAAAGATATTCTCCTTCACAATAAAGAATATCAAAAACAAAGTAGGTGACGGGATATTTTTTACTCAAATAGCTTATTTTAAAATCTTTTACCGACAGATCCCTTTTTAAGAGGGCAGAAAAGATGGGAAGGCCTCCTGCCAAATGAGTCATCTCTCCATCCAGGATGCCTTGGGAAAAGTTTAGGTGGAGGGGCAGGTGAAATAATTCAGGGTACTGGAGAGTTCTATCCTTTAGCTTTTTATTTTGCAGGCGCACCTTACCCTCTTTTACAAAGGAAAGAATCCTTACCCCATCCCACTTTACCTGAAAAGAATAACCCCCATCGGGTGGCAGCTTTCTTCTCCTCATAGGTTCCATGGGGTATATATATTCCTGGAAAAAATCCTTTTTCATTATACTGCTCCTGCCTTCTTAGGGGATTTTTTACCCCTCTTCTTCTTTCCCTTACTTTCCTTTTCTGTCATCTTTACACTGGCCTGCAGGGCTTCCACCAGGTTTACAATTTTATCCTCCCGGGGAGCCTCCGCGGTTTCTATCTCTTCCCCGGCAGCTTTGGCCCGGATAGTCTCCAGGATCCTTTCCCGGTACTCGTCCCTATACTTTTCAGGCTTAAAATTCGTTACCAGGTTCTCTACCAGCTGCCTGGCCATTTTTAGCTCATTTTCTTGAAGGGATATTCCCTCCTCCCTGGCATTTACCGGAACCATTTCGGTTTTTCTAACCTCATCGGGGAAAAACATGGTTTCCATGGTAAGAATATTATCATAAACCCGAAGGGCAGCCAGGGTTTCCCTGGTTCTGATCATTACCCTGGCTATAGCAATTTTCCCCGTTTCCTCCATGGTCTTTTTCAGGAGCAGGTAAGCCTTTTCCCCTGTTTCCCCAGGAGCCAGGTAATAGGTTTTATCAAAATATACGGGATCTATTTCCTTCAAGTCTACAAAGTCCAGGATATCTACCGTCTTAGATCTTCCCTGGGGAAAGGGGTCCAGTTCTTCTTTCCTTAAAATCACGTACTTCCCCCTTTCATACTCATACCCCCGGAGAGTATTCTCCCAGGCAACCTCTTCACCGCAGGAGGAACATACCCTTTTATATTTTAAGGGAGCTTTACATCTGTCATGCAGGTGAGTAAACTTTACTGCCTTTTTTTCCGTAGCGGGAAAAAGATTAACGGGAATACTTACCAGGCCAAAACTAACTGCTCCCTTCCAAATGGTGCGCATAAAAATACCCCCTTTAAAGCTGTTATTATATCTTTTGAGTATAATAACTTTCTATACATCAGCCTTAAAGGGGGGGATATTATTCTATGATTTCTTCTATCTTGCTCCTTAGCTCCTCCTTATCAGTGAACCCTACAATGGTTTCCTTCAATTCTCCCTCCTTGAAAAATATCAGGGTAGGTATGCTCATAACCTTATAATTTGTAGCCGTTAAACTGTTTTCATCCACATTTACCTTTACTATTTTTAGCTTTCCTTCGTACTCCTGGGCAAACTCCTCTAGTATAGGAGCCAGCATCCGGCAGGGACCACACCAGGGAGCATAAAAATCAACTAACACCGTCCCTTCTGCCTGCAGCACCTCTGCATCAAAGTTAAAATCCTTAATCTCCATTACATCAGCCATTCTCTTCCTTACCTCCTCTCTCTTTTAAGTATTTCTTGACCATGGTAGCAGCTATAGCTCCTTCAGCAGCAGCCACCACAATCTGGGGAACTTCCTTTTGCCTTACATCACCGGCAGCATAAATCCCCGGCACCGAGGTTTCCATATTTTCATTGGTAATAATAAAGCCCTGGTCATCCAGTTCCACAGAGGAATTCTCTAAAAAATAGGTGTTGGGCTGAACGCCAATGTAAGGGAAAACCCCGCTGACCTCCAGGGCCCATTCTTCCCCCGTCTCGTTATTGATAAGAACTACTTTTTCCAATAAATCTTCCCCCAAGATTTCTTTAACCACCGTGTTATACAATATTACTATTTTGTCATTGTTCCTGGCTTCCTCCTGGACTGGCTTCTCTGCTTTAAGTTGATCACTGTTATGGACTATATAAACCTTAGAAGCAAATTTAGTTAAAGAAACCGCCTCCTGCAGTGCTGAGTTTCCTCCTCCCACCACCACAACCTCTTTTTCTTTAAAAAAGGGAGCATCACAGATAGCACAGTAAGAAATGCCCCGGCCCTTGAATTTTTCTTCTCCAGGGACTCCCAGGGACCGATGGCTTGTACCTGTGCATATTAACACCGTTTTAGCCTTGTATTCATCTTTCCCTGATTTTATTACCTTTATTTCCCCTTTATCTTCAAAGGAGGTAACGGTGCCCCATGTTATCTCTGCACCAAATTGCCTGGCCTGCTCTTCCATCAAGCCTCCCAGTTCTGCCCCGGAAATTCCTTCAGGAAAGCCCGGGTAATTTTTAACCTTTTTGGACACTACTATGGCCCCACCTACTGACAGCTTTTCCAGGACCAGCACTGAAAGTTTTGTCCAACCTGCATAAATAGCTGCCGATAAACCTGCAGGACCTCCACCAATTATAAGTAAATCATAAATCAAGGAAGAATACACCTCCATCTAAATATTATTATTTGTTCTCAACACACCCCGGGCATACCTGGATAAAATACCCGGGAACTTAAGGGATATGTCCTTCAACATTAAACTGTAACCACCAGTATTCTCCATTATGTTGGCAATATGGTCTACCAGGAATGGATTATACCGAACAAACTGGAAAGGTATTTTCTTTTTACCCAGGATTACCGCTGTAGCCAGGGACAGGCGAAATTCCTTCAGGAAATCTTCATAACACCGGCGAGTATACCTGGCTCCTATATCCTCCGGATTTTCTTCCATTCCCCGGTAGATTTCCTCAGCCAGGTAACGACCGCTTTTTAAAGCAAAATATATGCCTTCCCCAGAGAAGGAATCCACAAACCCAGCAGCATCTCCAGCCAGATAAGCCTTACCTTTATAAACAGGTCTTTTAATTCCTCCCGCTGGAAGGTAATAGCCCTTAATTTTATAATCTGTTATTTTTAAATTTTTATGCCTGGACAGCCTGTCCATCCACTCCTTAAAAAGAGGAAACAGCTTTTTTTCTCCCATTTTGGCCGTTCCAATACCAATGTTTAAATGACTACCGTGATGAAAAAGCCAGCCCAGGCTGAAGGGATAAGAAACACAGTAGAGCTCCGCAATCTCAGGATCTATCCTTTCTTCGTCTCCTTGACAGGGTATATCTGTATACAGGGTAAAACCCAGGTCCCACCACTTGTTCCACTTACTTCTGATTCCTGCTTTTTTAGCCACCTGGCTGTAAACACCATCTGCTCCCACCAAAAAAGAAGAAACTATTCTACCATGGGAGGTTTCCACAACCAACCCATTTTTTTCTTCTTTTAAATTTATAAACCGGCAATCATCCCATAATTCAGCCCCTGCTTCCCGGGCTTTTTCAACAAGGTAAGAATCAAAATCCTTGCGGTTCACCGTCCTTCCGATAACCCGGGGGGTTTTCCGGGTGTACTCATTCAAGCGGCTGTCTATAAGTTTTACCCCCTTGATTTTCCGGGCCGTAAGATCTTCCGGAAGAGGGTAGTCCAGTTCATCCAGGGCTTTTTTACTTACCAGACCGGCACAAGCCTTACTGCGGGGTATTTTTTGTTTTTCTATTAACAAAACTTTTAAACCTTTCAAGGCTGCTTGCCTGGCGACAGAAGCTCCTGCAGGACCTCCACCCACCACTACCACATGATAATCCACTTATTTCTCCACCTCTTTAAGGGCTATATTTAGCTTTTAAATAATATTTTTATGTATTTTAATGTTAACCTACAATGCCTCTTTTTTCAAGCACATAAATAAAGAGCCCGCAATGAACCGGCTTGAGCTTAATCCCAGGGACTTAACAAAGTATGGGATTATCAGAGGCCTTAAGGTCCAACTCCAGAGGCCTTAATTAAAAGGGTCTGAAGAAGTGGACTCGTCATTGCGAGCTCTACTAATATAATGCCCGGCATTTATTTTTATATACATCTTTTTTTATTTTTTTTTATAAATCAAGACTTATATTCAAAGATTTGACTTCATGGGTTAAGGCCCCCACGGAAATATAGTCAACCCCTGTAGCCGCTACGGACCTGACGTTACTTAAATTTATGCCTCCTGAAGCCTCCACCAGGGCCTGACCATCAATTAATTTTACGGCCTCCTTCATATCCTCCAGGGACATATTATCCAGCATGATGATATCAACCTTTTCTGCCAGGGCTTCTTCCACCTCAGCCAGGTTGCTGGTTTCCACTTCAATTTTTACAGTGAAGGGAACCCTCTGCCTGACTTTTTCTACAGCCTTTTTTATGCTGCCCGCTGCCCTTATATGATTATCTTTTATCATGGGAGTATCATAAAGGCCAAAGCGGTGATTAACCCCGCCCCCCACGGTTACCGCATACTTTTCCAGAAGGCGCAGGCCGGGAGTTGTCTTACGGGTATCGGTAACCCTAACAGGGAAATCCTTCACCTTATCCACATACATCCTGGTAACAGTCGCAATGCCCGAAAGCCTTGCTAAAAAATTCAAGGCTACCCTTTCCCCTTGGAGCAGCCCCAGGGTAGGCCCTTCTAACTCCCCCAGGACCTGGGGAGGGTCATCAATCCTATCCCCATCATTAAATTTTCCTATCAATTTAACCCCGGGGTACACCAGGCCAAATGCCATTTTGGCCACCTGTAATCCAGCAATAACACCTTTTTCCTTCCCCACTATCTGACCCCGGGAGTTATGGTGCCGGTTAAAAATACTTTCGGTAGTTAAATCTCCCTTACCTATATCTTCATTTAAAGCTCCTATAACAATTTCCCTTACCAGCTGGTTCCCAACCATTTTACTTCCTCCTCTCTTTCCTGGGAAAGGGTAAAAACCAGGTGCCCCCTCCACTTTTTTTGAACTGAGGGAAAATCCTGCCTGTAATGACCTCCCCTGCTTTCCTCCCGTAAAAGTGCAGCACGGGCAGTAAGACGGGCAGCCAACATCATATTTTGCAGTTCATATCCTTTTATTTCATTAAAAGAAAAAGTCAAATAGGCAGAATTTTGCTTAATAAAGTCCAAAGCTTCCTCCAGGGACTCTTTATAACGTATAATCCCAACCTTTTCGAACATCAACTTCTTTAAGCTCTTTTCTAACCGGGAAATATCCGGTCTTTCCCGGGAAGAATTCCTTTGATCAAAATAGGAGATCTCTATCCCTTTTAAATGGGGGGAAAACTCCTCTATATAACGGTTAGCTCCTATTACAGCCCTTTCGCCAAAAACCAGCCCCTCCAGAAGGGAATTGCTGGCCAACCGGTTGGCGCCATGAATTCCGGTGCAGGCTACTTCTCCTGCCGCAAAAAGCCCCGGGATAGATGTTCCACCAAAAAGATCCGTTTTTATTCCTCCCATGGTATAATGGGCTGCCGGAACCACAGGAATTAAATCCCTGGCCACATCAATATGATATTCCTTTAAGGTGGAATAAATATTAGGAAAACGCTTTTTAATGTAATTTTTACCCAGGTGGCGAAGGTCCAGGTAAATTTTTTCTGTCCTGGTCTTTTTTAAAACACTCATCATGGCCCGGGTAACGATATCCCGGGGCCCCAGATCTGCCAGGGGATGATATTGAATCATGAATTGCTCTTCTTCTTCGTTCCTGAGGATACCCCCGGCTCCCCGTACCGCTTCAGATATTAAGAAGGCCTTTTCCCCGGGAGGATAAAAAACGGTGGGATGAAATTGAAAAAATTCCAAATCCATAACCTCCGCTCCAGCCCTATAGGCCATAGCTAAACCGTCTCCCGTAGCAATGACTGAATTGGTGGTCCGGTCAAAAAGCTGGCCTATTCCTCCCGTAGCCATAACCACCCCTTTAGCCAGGTAAGCCTTTACCGTCCCCTTCTCCTCATTATAAACCAGGCCTCCCACGCATCTATTATCATGGGTCAGCAGGTCCATTACAAAAACCTTTTCTTCTATAGTTATGTTTTCCGTTGAGCGGGTAGAACCCATTAAAGCATCTTGAATTGCTTTGCCCGTGGAATCCCCCACATGGAGTATTCTATCCCGGGAATGAGCTCCTTCCCGTCCCAGAGAGTAGTTACTGTTTTCCCGGTCAAAAGAAACCCCTATCTCGATTAGCTCCCTCACCCGGGAAACCCCTTCTTCCACTAAAACCTTTACCGCATCAGGATTACAGATTCCCACTCCCGCCTCCATGGTATCTTCATAATGGACGGAGGGACTGTCATCTTCCTTGACTACAGAAGCAATTCCCCCTTGGGCATAAGAAGTATTACACTCCTCCAGGGTTGACTTAGCTAAAAGTATTACCTTTCCCCAGGAAGCCGCCTTTAATGCGGCAAAAAGACCGGCCACGCCTCCGCCAATAATTAGATAATCACAATATTCCGTCTCCATTTGGGACAAATCAAAATTAAGAAGATACCTGGGAATCATTTATTCCACTCCTGAAGGATTTATTTAGATAAATAAATAAGCCCATCTGGAGCAGCCCAGATAAGGCAAATAATCTTACGAGTATTCCAGCATTCGATCCAGGGCAATCTTAGCCTTAACCCTTATATCCTCTGGAACCTCAATGCTTGGTGACAGGTTTTCCAGGGAGCTGACCATTTTCTCTAAATTAGTTAGTTTCATGTTAGGGCAAAGCATCCCTGCCGATAAAAGGTAAAATTCTTTGTCAGGATTCTCCTTTTTCAGCCTGTATATAAGCCCCAGTTCAGTTCCCACCAAAAACTTTTTCTGCTGAGACTCCCTGGCAAAACGGATCATTCCCCCTGTTCCCAGGACTTCATCCGCCTGTTCAACCACTTCCGGCTTACACTCGGGATGAACCATTAGAAGGGCATCGGGGATTGATTCCCGTGCTTTCTTTGCTTCTTCACCGGTAACCCGGTGATGGGTAATACAGTAGCCCTCCCAGGGAATAATTTTTTTGTTGGTTTTAGTAGAAACAAAATGAGCCAGGTTTTTATCGGGGAGAAAAATAAATTCCTCTGCCGGGTAAGTATCAATAATCTTTACCGCATTGGATGAAGTAACACACACATCACATTCTGCCTTAACTGCCGCGGCAGTATTGATGTAACAGGCTACAGCTGCCTGGGGGTGTTTTTCTTTCATCTCCCTTACTCCTTTTGGATCAGCCATATCCGCCAGGGGACAGCCTGCCATAACATCAGGTAAAATTACCGTTTTTTCCGGGGCCAGGATTTTAGCACTTTCTGCCATAAAGTGAACCCCACAAAAAACTATAACGTCCGCTTCCGTATTTGCTGCCAGTTTACTTAATTCAAAGGAATCCCCCACATAATCAGCAGCATCCTGGACCTCATCGATCTGGTAATTATGGGCTAAAATATAAGCATTTTTTTCTTCTTTTAATTCCTTCAATCTATTTAAAAGAGCAGTATCACCTGTCATATCCAAACCATCCCTTCAGAAAAATATATATAAAAAAATTTGATTTTTCCTTGTTATTCTTCCCTTTTAAAACTTTTTTACATTATCTCACGATTAAAAACCCTTGTCAAACAAAACCGGGACTCCCAGGACAGGAAAACCGGGCAGGAACAGGTTTTACCATCCTGGGAGTCCCCGGAAAATATAGAGAACAATATTCAGGGTTCAGGCTTCTAACCCAGGCTTTTTCTCAGCCTTCCCATTTTAACTAACAGGTTTTGGAGGAGTTTCTTCTCCGCCTCTTCCTCCTCAAACAATCGGCCTCCCAACCCTATTTCCTGCTTCAACAGGGGCCTGGCTGTTTCCATAAGGAGATGATACAAATTATCCTGCTCCGTCATTTCCGTCTCTTCCAGGGAAAAATAACCTGTACAGACCTCCCCATCCTTCTCTATTTCCCCTAAGGCCTCCCGGGGCAAAAAGTGGCGAACATTTTCCATATTCAAATATTTATAAGCTGCCGCCAGGTCTTCTTTTAAGCTGGGGTAGTAATAGTTTATAAGCTTGTTAAAGAGCTCTTTCCCGTACTTTTCCTGGATTTCCTCCAGGGCTCTACCCGTCCCCATAAATTCAGGAGGAAAGCCTATGGTATATAGGGCACCGGTATAGGTAATGGCCCGGGGTAGATCTCCCTTCTCTTTAACCTGGATCTTCTTAATCTCCTCCTTTAAACTTTCATCGGAGATAAAGGGAAGGATTTTCTCGGGCCTGGCTATATCCCGGGCATAACCTACCGGACTAATTCTCTGGAGGCGGTCCCTTTGCTGGGGAAGAAGATCCGAAATCCTGTTAATCAGGGAGAATATTTTTATAAAAGTAGACAGGTAATGTTTAAAAAACACCCCGATTATATTTATCATTTCCTTTACCTCTTCAAAAGTGTAATCCAGGGAAGGCAGGGAAGGAATCTTATGGGTTAAAAGAGAACTCAACTGGCGGGTTTTTTCGTAACCGTGGTCATATTTCATCCCTGACTGAAGAGTAAGGGTATAAATCCCCGCATACTCCTGTAATACATTTTCAATATTTTCCAGGGTTACATGGCCCCTGAAAGGTAACGATCCCGCTCCTAAAATAGGGTAAACCTTGATGTTTAGCTCATCCCCCATTTTTCTCATTTCGGAAATGGCCACTTTGCTGGCTAAAACTGATGCAACCATTCCGTAAGCCAGGGCCGGGTCTGACCTTCCCACCATATAACGAAGGTATTTTATATTAAAACCTTCTTCCCTGCACATCTTAAGGTAATTGCCCAGTATACGGTCAGCCTCTAACAACCCGGGAACATCCTCAATCAAAGGAATAACCTGGATAGCGTCCGGGTCTTCCGTCAAGAGATATTCCTGGTGGGCCAGCTTAATTACATTAGAAACCCTCTTTTTTACAGCCAGTATATCCTGGGGTCTTTCGCACATGGGGACAATGAACTCTTTAATGGCAAAACCGCCAATATCGTTATATGTAAGATAATTCGTTTCCATAATAGAAAGAAGGGCCATAAGCTGTCGGAAAACCGTTTCGGCCGTAGCGCTGGCTACCCGGGGGGTTATAAAAACTTCTTTACCCACCTTCAGGTTCTCTTTCAACAACCCCAGGGCAATTTGCGCCAACTGATGGTAGGGTGTAAGCTTTCCCTCATAGTCCACCATAACTTCTTCCATCCCCAATCCCTGGGGTTGAGGATTCAGGGCAAAAATAGCCTCTTCAGGTTCCTCCTGGATAGGCACATACTTATTGGCGCTATCGGGATGCTGGGTCATCATTATCCTTGGTATAAATCTCATAACAACCACCTTCCGGCACCATTTAATATACTATTAATTCACCTACTCTTCTTTGAGATTTAAGAATAATGTAACCAGGCTTTCCTTGCTGCCATCAATAGGGCTGAAGGAATACAGCTCCAAGCTAAACTTTCCTTGAATTTCGTCAGGAACCTTTACGGGTACCCGGAAATAATTCCAGCCTTCTTCTCCAGTCCTGGTATAACCCTTGTAATTATTGCCTTCGTCGTCGTATATCTCAAACTCTATATTTCCCTCATAAACACTGGAAATTCCACGGATTTCAAAGCCTCTTTCCACATCTTCATTAGGGGAGGGCTCAAAAACCTTTATACGGGGGGATTCAGCCGTTATGGGCTCCAGGGTATCAATCCCCTTTAAAACCCTGAGAAAATCCTCATCCCCTTTAACCTTGAATTTTACCGGCAGGGAAGGGGGATCCTTAATCACTACCAGGTCGTAGGGATAGGTAATGGCCTGGGTAACCAGGTCTCCTTTTTCTGGAGCCTTAAAGTAAACTTCCACTTCAATGTAATCTTTTTTCGATATAACATCTTCTATTTTTACACTATAGCCTCCCGTTGGCCTCTCTCCATAGGTTACCAGTATATACAGTTCTTCTTCATATATCTTCGACTGGCCCATATTCATACTTAAAGACCTGTTAACCCATTCCTTAATCTCTTCAGGAAGTTCTTCTTCACAGGGACGGTAAAATTCCTTTTTTTCCATATCTTTGTTTTCGTCTGAATGAACCCTGGTAAAAGAACTCAAACAACCGGTACAGCTTATCAAAAGGGCTAAAAGCAAAACAAGAATAAAATGCCTTGTTTTTATGTTGGGATTCATTCATGGACCTCTCCTTCAATTTTAGCTGGCTCTTCTTTAGATTTCTTTCGACATATATATGCCCTTACCCTATATAATCTTTATTAATTATTATTATAACTTCTTACCCTTCCTTTAAATATTTTTAAAGTACTATTTTTAAAGTACATAAAATGGCTCCCCAGGCAGGACTCGAACCTGCAGCCTACCGGTTAACAGCCGGTCGCTCTACCATTGAGCTACTGAGGAGTGTATATATAATTATTCGCTTTTTTTTAAAAATTAATTCCTGGCGGAGGCCTACTCTCCCGGGGACTTGCGTCCCGAGTACCATGGGCGCTGGAGGACTTAACTTCCGTGTTCGGCATGGGAACGGGTGTTGCCCCTCCGCCATTTCCACCAG
>SKLX01000023.1 GCA_007121375.1 Bacillota bacterium
ATGCCTGATATAATATTACTTACCAGGAGGTGGTAACGTGGAAGAGAAAGTTGTAACGCCAACGGAAAGAGGTCAAATAACTATTCCTAAGGAAATACGGGAATATCTTAACATTAATGTTAAATCAAAAATTAAAGTATACATTGAAGATAACAAAATCGTTTTAGAGCCAGTTACTAATCTTAATTGTTTACTAAAAGAATTGGAAGAAGAAGTTAAAGAAAAAGGACTAACCAGGGAAGAAATAGAAAGAGAACTGGAGTCTGTTCGCCAAAGCCTTGTAAGGGAGATTTCCAGTGATTATAAAGGTAATGATTGATACTAACATTATTATTTCCGGTATGTTATTTAATGGGCCTGAGAGAAAGTTACTCAATTATGCTTCTGAAAAAAAATTTATTTTAGTTTTAAGTGAATTTTCATTACGTGAGGCCAGGATGGTTTTTAAGCGAAAATTTCCGGAAAAGGAAAAATTATTAGATGAAGTAATAAGCGTTCTTCCTGTAAAAATAATACCCCTGCCCTCTTTGGAAAAGGTTAAGGAGGCAGAGAAAATTATAAGAGACCGGAAGGATGCCTTTATTTTGGCTACAGCAATGGAGATAGAGCCAAATATTTTTGTTTCTGGCGATAAAGATTTTCATACTGATGAAGTTAAGAAAGTTATGCATGTTGTTAGCACTGGGGAGGCACTTGCATTATTTATGTAATAATGATTTATACATTGCCCATGTTACTCGGGACGCAAGTCCCCGGGAGAGTAGGTCTCCGCCAGGAATTAATTTTCGAATTTCCTACCTTAATTTATAAGGTAGGAAATTTTTATTTTTAAAACCTTTCAGGCTGGCTTTTTAGCCCTTAAAAGGATAAATCCCTTTCCTGGCGAATTTAAAATTAGAAATAATACAGTTCAAACCATTAAATGAGGTGTTAAAGAAATGGGAAAAACGCGGGTGCTGGCTACAGGAATTGGAAGCTTACCAGACATGGACGACTATAAAGCCCTGGATCTTATTGAAAGGACATTTCCCCTTTGTCCCCACTGGCCTCAGTTTCCTACCAGGAAAGATGAAAGCTGTATACATCAGTGTTTTTATAAGCTGATGGATTTAGGGTTAATGGAAATGAAAGAAGGGAGGGGGCCTAAAATATTAACCAGATCCCTTGATTTTTCCGATAAGATGGCCAGGTTTTATGAAATTTACCTGGAAAGGGGAGAGGGGAAGGATTTGGATGAAGAAATGAACCTTCCCCACCAGAGGGCTCCGGGGTTTTATTCCTTTATGGAGCGCCTGGAGAAAAAGGGTCCGGGAAAAGCCCTTTATTTGAAAGGACAGTTAATGGCTCCCCTTACGGCCGGGATGACAATTTTAGATGAAGAAGGGAATTCAGCCTTTTATAATGAACAGTTAAGGGATCTACTGGTTAAAAACCTGGAACTTGTAGCCCGCTGGCAAATAAGAAAGCTTCGTAAGTTTGGCCTGCCTGTAATTGTTTTTCTTGATGAGGGTATGATGCAAGCTTATGGCAACAGGGACTTTTTAAGCTTAAAGGGGGAATGGATAAGGGATTCCTTTTCCTCTATAATAGAAGTTATGAAAAAGGATGGAGCCCTGCCGGGGATTCATGCCTGTTCTTCCGCAGACTGGGAGCTGTTGCTGGAGGCCAGTCCCCAGATTATTAACCTGGATGTATATAATTACTTTAATTCCCTTTTAGGGGTTAGCCACAGGCTGAATGAATTTTTTGAAAAAGGTGGGGTAATTGCCTGGGGTATAGTGCCCGCTGAAGAATCCTGTTTTAAGGAATCAGGGGAAAGTATAAAGGCCAGGCTTGAACAGTATATGGGTAGTTTGATAAAAAGGGGCGTTAAGGAAGATTTTCTTACCCGGCGATTAATAATTACATCCAGCTGCGGGGCGGGCCTTTATACTCCCCAGCTGGCTGAAAGGCTTTACCGCCTGACAGAAGAAACGCTAACCCTTTTAGATTTTTAGGTTAGCCTTACTTCTAAGAGGAATCTTTTTAAAAATAATTTAAGAGACCCTTTTGTTACCCTTGTTTTGAAGGCCAAAAAAATATAAAATGTTTTTAAACCTTTCGGAATAAGGTATTAAACCATGGAAAGGGGAGAGGGAAATGGAAAGGATATTTATACCAGCCTATGAAAGGGGAGACCCAAAGGGTTACGGGGAAGCCCTGGAGTGTTCTCGAAAGGCCCTTGCTCAAATTGACCCCGTTGAAATGGCCCGTAAGAGTGGAGCCTCCTACCAGGAAGGCAGATTTATCCTTAAATCCATGGGCCATTTTTTTACCATTACCTTTCCCCAGGGTATTGTTACTTTTAAGGACTCGGAGCTGGAACCGGATTTTTTAGTGCAGGTGATTTTAATAAACTATCTGGGACGGGCTTCCGGGGAACCCCTCACTTATAAATACATAACTTACCGGGATCTCCCCGGAGGAAATGCCTTTTACAATGCCTTCTGGCAGATGGCTATTAATCCCTTGAAGGAAACCTTTGAGTTAAACCCGGGGGGGCTGTCCGTTACTGCTCCTTACCTGGGTGGAGAGGTTATCGTGGAAAATTCCAGATCAGAAGTCCTGTTCTGGTTTCTTCCCCGGGTTCCCTTGAAGTACCTGGTATGGGGTGGTGACGAGGAAATTGAAGGGAGAGCCAACATCCTTTATGATTCTTCTGCCAGTCTCTATCTCCACACGGAGGACCTGGCCGGGGCAGGCCACTATCTCACCATGTATATACAGGATCTTTACCAAAAGATTCAATCAGAAGGGGGATAATCTTGGAAAGTATAGAAGATGTTTTAAAAAAGTTAAATAATCACCAGTACCTGGCCGATGAAAAACTGGCTACCGTTTTATATTTGGCTTACCGGCTTCCCAGGCCCCTTTTGGTGGAAGGGCCGGCAGGAGTAGGAAAAACGGAACTGGCCAAAGTAATGGCTAGGGTTTTGGGGGCTAAGTTTATACGTCTCCAGTGTTATGAAGGCCTGGATGAGGCCAAGGCCCTCTACGAGTGGAATTACCAGCAGCAGCTATTAAAGATCCAGTATGAGTCCAGGGAGGAAAAAAGCTGGGAGGACATCAAGGGAGATATTTTTACCGAGGAATTTCTTTTCAAGCGTCCCATTTTAGAAGCTCTGACCTCCCGGGAACCGGTGGTTTTGCTGGTGGATGAACTGGACAAAAGTGATTCCGAGTTTGAAAGTTTTCTCCTGGAGGCCCTATCGGACTTCCAGGTTTCCATACCAGAAATTGGTACCGTTAAGGCCCAAAGGATACCCTTTGTGGTAATGACCAGCAACGGCACCCGGGACTTTGAAGATGCTTTAAAAAGAAGGTGCCTCCATCTTTATATTAATTACCCTGACTACCATATGGAACTGGCCATCATTAAATTAAAAAATCCGGGACTGGCTGAAGGGTTGGCCAGCCAATTAACGAATTTTGTTCAAAAAGTACGTGAACTTTCCCTGAAGAAACCTCCCGGCATTTCCGAAACCCTGGATTGGGCCCGGACCATGATTATCCTGGGAGCTGATAAGCTGGAAGAAGATCTGGTTAAAAGAACTTTGCCTGTTCTCATAAAATATCAGCAGGATATGGGGAAGGTGGAAAAGCAGGTTCCTTCCCTCCTTTTAGGGAGCTGATAATGATGGAGGAAAAAATTTTAAAATTCGCCCGGGACCTGAGGAGGGCGGGGGTTCCCCTGGCTCTTCCTGAGGTAATGGATGCCCTGCGGGGTATTGAGCTGGCAGGTTTTTATAAAGAAAGGTTTCGGGCCGCCTTGAAAGCTACCCTGGTTAAAGATGAAATGGATGGCCCTTTGTTTGATAAACTTTTTGAAATTTATTTCCAACCCCAGCCAGAACTTAAAGAAGAATACCTGGGAAAGACAAAGGATTTCTCCTCCAAAGATATCCCTGTATTTTTAAACAGGGTGCTTGGCTGTGACGGCAGGGAGTTGGCCTCGGGGATCCAGGGGGCTCCTCGGGGAAGGTTGGCCAGGGCTGTTTACACGGGAAGTGCCCCGGATATGGAGGAGCTTGCCCGGGAAGGAATAGAAATGTTAGCTCCACATATTGAAGATGAACTTGAGGATTTTGAAGGACTGGTTTATAAAGCCAAGGCTGCCCTGGAATGGTTTATGTTTACCTTTTACCTGGACAGCCGCCGGGAGAAAGGGATTATTCAGGAAGAGGAATATCTTGTCTGCCGGGAAAACCTAAAGTCCCTGGAAAACAGGTTAAGAAGACTCCTGGAGGAGGAGATTATAAATCAGTTCCAGGAAAAGGGACTGGATAGAATCCTTGAATACCAGAACCTGAGGCGGAAAGATTTTTCCCGCCTGGAGGAGAGGGAACGGGAGAAGATTAGTCATTATGCCCGTAAAATGGGGAGAAAACTGGCTACCCGTGAGGGAAGGCGTAAAAAAACGGGACTTAAAGGACAGGTGGATTTAAGAAATACCATCAGAAAATCAGTTCAGACGGGTGGGATTCCCCTCAAGCTTAGAAGTCGGGGCAGGCGAATTGAGCAGCCCGATCTGCTGGTTTTATGCGATGTTTCCGGGTCGGTGGCCAGGTTCAGCACTTTTATGCTCCTTTTTATTTACTCTCTTCAGGAAAGATTTAGATATGTCAGAACTTTTTTATTTATTGATTTGTTGGCTGAGGTAACAGACTATTTTAAGGGTAGGGATCCGGCCAGGTCCATCCAGGAAGCCCTGGAAAAGGCAAATCTTTCCGATACCAATAATTCCGATTACGGCAGGGTTTTTTATCACTTTGCTTCCCATTATTCACCTTTCATTACTTCCAGGACAGTCCTATTAATCCTGGGTGATGCCAAAAACAACTGGAGAAGTGAGGAAAAGCCCTCCTTTCAGGAAATGACCCGCAGGGCCAGAAGGGTTTACTGGCTTAACCCCTATCCTGAAGAAACCTGGAATACCCGGGATAGCGTTATGAAGATTTATGCTCCTTACTGCAGCAGGGTAATGGAATGCAGAAACCTGGAACAGCTGGCAAAGGTAACGGAAGAAATATTATCTCAGGAAGGAGTTGAAGCAATCTGATGCTGGTCAGCGCCTGTCTTTTGGGTATTAACTGTAAATATAATGGAAAGAATAACAGGAATCCGGAGGTGCTGGAATTGAGTAAAGAGGTTAACCTCATACCTGTATGCCCTGAACAGCTGGGAGGCCTTTCTACCCCCCGGGATAGGGCAGAGATTGAAGGGGGCGACGGAAGGGAAGTTTTGGAGGGAAAGGCCGGGGTTTTTAGTGAGAAGGGTAAAGAAGTTACCTCCTGTTTTGTTAAGGGAGCCTGGGAAACCCTTCGTATTGCCCAGCTGCTGGGGGTTAAAGAGGCCCTTTTAAAGTCCCGGAGCCCTTCCTGCGGCAGCTCTTATATTTATGACGGAAGTTTTACCGGTAACCTGAAAGAAGGCCAGGGAGTAACGGCTGCCCTCCTTAAAAAAAATGGTTTCCGGGTTCTTTCTGAGGAAGAACTTTAGGGCAGGTGATATATATATGATTAAATCCATAGCTCTGTTTTCTGGAGGCCTGGACAGCCAACTGGCGGTTTTGCTGATAAGGGAGCAGGGAGTGGAAGTAAAGGGAATTACTTTTGCCACTCCTTTTTTTGCCCCGGAAACGGCGATAAAGGCAGCCCGGGACCTGGATCTATCCCTGGAGATTGTTGATTTTACAGAAGAGCACCTGGAAGTTATTAAAAACCCCAAACATGGTTACGGTAAAAACTTAAACCCTTGTATCGACTGCCATGCCCTGATGGTGAAAAAAGCTGGGGAGTATATGAAAAAAACAGGAGCCCATTTCATTATAACGGGGGAGGTCCTGGGGGAAAGACCCAAATCCCAGAACTATCAGGCCCTAGGGGTGGTGGAAAGGGAATCGGGCTTTCAAGGTTTGGTTTTAAGGCCTTTGTCTGCCAGGCTGCTGCCTCCTACCCTGCCCGAGGAAAAAGGGTGGGTAGACAGGGAAAAGCTGGGGAGTATCCAGGGCCGGTCTCGCAAGCCCCAGATGGCCCTGGCTGAAAAATATGGATTGAAGGAATACCCTTCCCCTGCCGGGGGGTGCCTTCTGACGGTAGAAGGGTTTTCTAACCGGTTAAAGGATTTACTTAAGTACCAGGAGGAGGTTTCCCGGAGTGACCTGGAGCTTTTAAAGGTAGGGCGCCATTTTAGGCCGGGTGAAAAGGCCAAAATTATTGTGGGCAGGAACCAGGAGGAAAATAAAAAAATTTTTGACCTGGCCGAAAAAGGCGACCTTCTCTTTAAAATCTCCTCCATCCCCGGTCCTACTACCCTTTTAAGGGGACATTCCCAGGAGGAGGACCTGTACATGGCTGCTTCCATTACGGCCCGCTACAGTGATGCTTCTGCCCCGGAGGTGGCAGTGGAAGTAAAAGGGGTTAACGGGGATGATAAAAAAGAAATAAGGGTTAAACCTTTAAAAGATGAAGAAATCAATAAATTTAGAGTTAATTAAAAGGGTATAAGTATGTTATAATACATTTTAATATATAAAGGAGAGGAGAGAACAATAATGCTCCCCGATAGGTTTCAAAAGGAAGGCCTTACCTTTGATGATGTTTTATTAGTTCCCTCCCGGTCAGAGATTATGCCGGGGGAAGTTGAAGTGTCCA
>SKLX01000135.1 GCA_007121375.1 Bacillota bacterium
AAAAACACATAGGAAAACAGGATAATAACCTGTCCTTTGAATTAATAACCCATCGTTTTACCAAAAGGGCTAAAAATGTCATAAAGGAAAGATTTCCCGAAACTACCCTGGATATGCACGAAAAAAATAGAACCTTTAAGTGGGGACAGTTTGGATATGGCAAATATTTATATCTGCCTGATGATCGGAAAGTACTGGAAAGTTTTTTTTATGAAAACATAAAAAAATTTTTTCCCGAAGCTGAAGTTGAATACTTCGTTTAAGCCCTGGAGAATCACCTGGCCTTATTCTTTTGGTTAAGAGTTAAAGCTTCTTTTTTAATTTCTCTGACCAGCTTATTTACTGTCTTTTTTATGGGAGTGCTAAGGACTGTTTTAAATTTTCCCCTTTCCTTGATTTCTATTCCATATACTATTATCTTCCCTGGCATTCTATCAGGATACTGTTTTATGCCTTTCTTATAGGCTTCCACCAAATTAAATCCATGAATAGTAAATCCCAGCAACTCTTCAGGAGGGTACTCATTTGAATCAAATCGAAAAACAGTGCCAGGCTTTAATCCCTTGGCAACAGCGTCAATTACTATAACCGCATCTGCATCCATAAGATAATCTAATAAAAAGGATCCTGGGCGACCTACTTCTTTCAACTTTATTCCGCCAGGTAACTTTTTCTCACTCATCTTTCTTATAGCATGTATTCCTACTCCCTCATCAGAGGCCAGTATATTACCACATCCCAGAATATTTATTTTCATAGGATACACCCCGTTAGTAAATGCTATATATTTACTACTATATATTAATATTTCTCGATATATTCCAATATTCCTCTGTATTTTTTGAATATTTTTTTTTTTATAGATATATTTTTTTATTTATTTTTTGTTTATTCCTTCCTGCTTCCCGGTTTAATTAGGGGCAATCCCTTTTTACAAAGGGGACACTCCTGGGGTGCATAGGTTTCTATTTGGAAGGAAATTAAACTATTAAAAAAAACACCTAAATCTGCTTCCCCTCCACGCCTGTCCACAAAAGAAGAAACTCCTAACACTTCGGCCCCTTCCTTTTGAGCAAGATTTATTACCTCTTTTACAGAACCTCCTGTTGTAATAACATCCTCCACCACAAGGACTTTTTGCCCTTTGGAAAGGCCAAAGCCTCGCCGCAGAGCCATCTTACCTTCTTCCCGCTCGGCAAAAATGGATCGGCACTTTAAGAGGCGAGCCCCTTCGTAAGCAATTATAATACCCCCCATGGCAGGACCAACTACTACTTCAACTCCTTTATCTTTAAAGGATTCTACCAGCATTCTGCACAGTTCTTCCGTATATTCCGGATATTGAAGAACCTGGGCACACTGGAGGTACTTTTCACTGTGCCTTCCTGAAGTCAGGGTAAAATGCCCTTCTAAAAGAACTCCTGATTCTTTGAATATTTCCAAAACTCTTTCCTTCATAAAAAATCCTCCTTCCATCAAATGGGCTTCTATCTAATTTCTTCCTTTATGCGGGTCAGGGCTTCTCCAGGATCCGGGGCAGCGGTAACAGGCCGTCCTATCACCAGGTAATTTGATCCTGCCTCTGCTGCCTGACCTGGAGTAAAAACCCTTTCCTGGTCATCTTTTGCCGCCCAGGAGGGTCTAACCCCCGGAGTCACAATCAAAAAATCAGGTCCGCAGACCTCCCTTATAATTTTAATTTCCCGGGGGGAAGCTACCACTCCCTCCAGTCCCGCCTCCTGGCATAAAGAAGCCAGATCTCCAACCTGCTTTTCCAGGGGCTTATTTATTCCCAGTTCCTTTTCAATTACTTCCTGGTTAAGGGAAGTTAGAAGGGTTACCCCCAAAACCTTTGGCTTATCTTTTAATCCCAGTTTTTCCGCCCTTTCCCCGACGGACTCAACGGTCTTAGCCAGCATATTTTTACCCCCGGAAGCGTGAACATTAAACATATCCACCCCCTGGTTCACCGCTACTGCTGCGGCAGCAGCCACGGTATGGGGAATATCATGAAACTTTAAATCTAAAAATACTTCTACCCCCCGGCCCTTAACAGCGGAAATAATATCCGGTCCCTGGCTGTTAAAAAGCTGCATACCAATCTTAAAATAACTTACCTGCCCTTTTAAATCGTCTACAAGCTCCAGGGCTTTTTCCCTGGAGTCCACATCCAAGGCTATAATTATCAAGTGTTACACTCCCTTCCAGGCTGCCCCAACTAAGGGGGACAGGTCCTCATAATCATGTTCCTCCATGAATTTTCTAATTCCCTTTACAATTTCCGGGATAGAATAGGGGTTTACAAAGTTTGCCGTACCTACGGCCACGGCCCGGGCTCCCGCCATTATAAACTCCAGGGCATCTTCTGCCGTCATTATGCCTCCCATGCCTATTACCGGCACTTTAACTTCCTGGGAAACCTGCCACACCATCCGCAAGGATAGTGGTTTTATAGCCGGCCCCGACAAACCTCCCACCAGGTTACCCAAGACAGGCTTTTTCCGGTGAATGTCTATGGCCATACCCAGGAAGGTATTTACCAGGGAGATGGCGTCTGCCCCTTCCTTTTCCACCGCCAGGGCCATCCCTCTTATGTCGGTAACGTTAGGGGAAAGCTTTACAATTAAAGGCTTGGAGGTAACAGAACGGATAGCTTTAACCAGGCTGCCGGCAGCTTTTTCATCGGTGCCGAAGGCCATGCCCCCCTGTTTAACATTGGGGCAGGATATGTTTACTTCCAGCCCCTGGACCTCCTCCAGGGGATCCAGGATTTTAGCCAGTTCTAAATACTCCTCCTCCAGGTTGCCGGCAATATTTATGATTACCGGGGTGCCTGCACCTTTTAAAGCAGGAAGTTCTTTTTTTATCACGTAATCTATGCCCGGGTTTTGAAGGCCTACCGCATTTAAAATTCCTGCCGGAGTTTCTGCTATACGAGGAGGAAGATTTCCTTCCCGGGGTTCCAGGGTAGTTCCTTTAACTACCAGGGCCCCCATTTCCTCTAAGTTATAAAAGGCAGAGTATTCTTCGCCATACCCGAAACACCCTGAAGCGCTCATCACCGGGTTTTTCATTTTAATTCCTGCTATTTCAATCCCCAGGTCCATTATGAAAAGACACCTCCTCCAGGGAAAAGGTAGGACCATGCTGGCAAACTTTTTTATAAGTTAAATCCCCCTTATCCCCTTTTGCTGGATATGCACACCCCAGGCAGGCTCCTACTCCACAGGCCATTATCTCCTCCAGGGATACCTCCCCCTTAATTCCACGGCTTAAGGCCAGGGAGGCCACCTTCTTTAGCATGGGGTAAGGTCCGCAGGAATAAAGATAATCATAATTGCCTTCCCTTAATTTTTTATCCAGGAGATCCGTTGCCTGTCCCTGAAAGCCCCTGGAACCATCTTCGGTAGCCAGGATAAAGTTAACTCCTAGTTGAACCAGGTCATTTTCTCCCATAAGTTCTTCCGCCTTTCGGGCACCTAATATTATCTCTGCCTCCATATTTCTTTTCAATAATTTTTTGATCAAAAAATGAAGGGGAGCAAATCCCATCCCCCCTGCCACCAGGATAATTTTCCCCTTCTCTTCTGGAAGGGTAAAGGGAGCTCCCAGGGGACCCATTATTTCCATGAGCTCTCCTGGTTGCCTTTTAGCCATAATCCGGGTCCCCAGCCCCACCACCCGGTATAGAATAGAAAACAGTCCCCTCTCATTATCCACATCATATATACTGAAGGGACGGCGAAGCAGGGGATGATACCCCTCTTCCCTGATCTTCAAATGAATAAACTGGCCGGGGATAACCCTGGAGGATACCTCCGGGGAAAAGAAATCCATCCGGTAAATCCCGGGGCCTTCTCTATCATGCTTTATTATCTGGGCCTTTCTTAACATGGCCATTAGCCAACCCTCCATCAGGCTGTAATATAATCTCCAATAGGATTAATTTTGAAAACAATTGATCTCAGAACCTTTAAAATGGCAATGGTTGTATCCAGGGAGGTGAGGCAGGGTATGGAGTGTTCCACTGCTGCCCTTCGAATTTTAAAACCATCCCTTTCAGGTACTTTACCCTTGGTTAGAGTATTTATTACCAGGCTTATTTCCCCCTCCTGGATTAAATCCAGCAGGTTAGGAGTGCCTTCTCTAACCTTCTTAACGGTATTAACATTAATCCCTTCCTGTCGACATTCCATGGCAGTGCCGGTGGTAGCATAAATTTCAAAGCCCAGGTCGGCAAACCCTTTTATCAGGGGGAGAGATTCCTTCTTATCCTTATCGGCAACGGTAACCAAAACAGCCCCTTCCGTGGGAACATCCATATCCGTGGCTAATAAAGCCTTGTAAAGGGCCTTGGAAAAATCTTCATCAAGCCCCATGACTTCTCCTGTAGATTTCATTTCAGGCCCCAGAGAAATATCAACTTCTATCATTTTAGCAAAGGAAAAAACGGGAGCTTTGATAGCCACAAAGGAAGGCTTGGAATGAATTCCACTCTTAAAACCCATTTCATCAAGGGTCTTGCCCATTATTACTTTAGTAGCCAGGGTCACCATGGGAATTCCGGTAACTTTGCTGATATAAGGAACCGTTCGACTGGACCGGGGGTTAACCTCAATTACAAACACCCCTTCCCGGGATACTACAAACTGGATATTAACCAGGCCCTTTACCTCCAGGGCCCGGCAAATCCTGATAGTATAATCAAGAATCTTGGCTTCCGTTTCGGGACGAAGATTCTGGGCTGGATAAACGGCAATACTATCCCCCGAATGGACTCCGGCCCGCTCCACGTGTTCCATAATCCCCGGCACAAAAACATCCTGGCCGTCGGAAACCGCATCCACCTCAATCTCAATACCCCTTATATATTTGTCCACCAGGATGGGATGTCGGGGAGAAACCCGGACTGCCGTTTCCATGTAAGAAACCAGCTCCCCTTCGTTGCAAACAATTTCCATGGCCCTTCCCCCTAAGACATAAGAGGGCCTGATTAGAAGGGGATAACCTATTTCCCTGGCAATATTCCTGGCATCTTCCAGGGAAAAACCTGTTTTGCCTGGAGGCCTGGAGATATTAACCTGGCTTAAAAACTGGTCAAACTGTTCCCGGTCTTCTGCCCGGGCAATTTCCAGGTAAGAAGTTCCCAGTATATCCACCCCTGCCTGCTGGAGAGGTGCAACCAGGTTAATGGCCGTCTGGCCACCAAACTGAACAATTACTCCCTGGGGATTTTCTTCTTCAATCACGTGAAGAACGTCTTCTGTAGTAAGGGGCTCAAAATAGAGGCGGTGGGCAGTATCGAAATCGGTACTTACCGTTTCCGGGTTGTTATTTATAATAATGGACTCCACATCCATTTCCTTCAGGGCCCAGGCAGCATGCACCGAACAATAATCAAATTCTATCCCCTGGCCTATACGAATAGGACCGGAACCCAGGACTATAACCCTTTCTTTATCCCCTGTTATTTCCACTTCCGATTCCTCTTCATAGGTGGAATAATAATAGGGGGTTACCGCATCAAACTCTGCCGCGCAGGTATCTACCATTTTATAAACGGGTTTAACTCCTAAACTATAACGAACTTTCCTGATTTCCTCTTCCGTCCTCTCCAGGAGGGTAGCCATCTCTCCATCAGAAAAACCCATTCTTTTAATCTTTCTAAGGTTTTCTTCATTTAATCCTTTAAAACCAATTCCCTTTATTTCCTTTTCCCCTTCCACCAGGTTCTTTATTTTATAGAGGAAGAAATAATCGATTTTTGTTATATCATTTAATTCTTCCAGGGTCATATCCCTTCTTATGGCTTCCGCCACCAGGAATATTCTTTCATCATCAGCCCTGGCCAACCTTGCCCTTAACTCCTCCTCAGTTAATTGGGAAACACCCGGCAGCAGCAAACCATTTACATCTATCTCCAGGGAACGAAGGGCTTTCATCAAGGAAGACTCCAGGGTCCTTTCAATGGCCATTACTTCCCCCGTGGCTTTCATCTGGGTGCCCAGGGTCCTGTCTGCCGCATAAAATTTATCGAAGGGCCAGCGGGGAATCTTTACCACCACATAATCTATGGTGGGCTCAAAACATACGGAAGTCTTCTTGGTCACAGGGTTTTGTATTTCTTCCAGGCTGAGACCTGCGGCAATTTTCGCAGAAACCTTAGCAATGGGATAACCGGTAGCCTTGGAAGCCAGGGCGCTGGATCTGCTAACCCGGGGATTAACCTCAATAACATAATAGCTAAAGCTCTGGGAATCCAGGGCGAACTGGATGTTACAGCCCCCCTCAATACCTAAGGCGTGCATTATTTTTAAGCAGGACTTTCTTAAACGGTTAAATTCCCTGCTGGTTAAAGTCTGCACAGGGGCAGCCACAATGCTGTCTCCCGTGTGGATGCCCATGGGATCGAAGTTTTCCATGCTGCAAACCACCAGGCAGTTTCCCTGGCTGTCCCTCATCATTTCAAACTCTATTTCCTTCCAGCCTACCACACTTCTTTCAATTAAAACCTGCCTGATCCTGCTGTAACGCAAACCCCGGGAAGTCACAGCCTCCAACTCTTTCGGATTGTGAGCAATTCCCCCCCCTGTGCCTCCCAGGGTATAGGCAGGCCGCACAATGACGGGAAAACCTATCTTATCCACAAACTCCCTGGCAGCCTGGATGCTGGAAACTATGGCGCTCTCAGGGACAGGCTCCCCTATATCTGTCATCATGGCTTTAAACATTTCCCTGTCTTCAGCCTTTTGAATGGTTTCCAGGGGAGTTCCTAAAAGCTCTACCTTTTCCTCTTCCAAAACCCCCATCTCTGCCAGTTCAACGGCAATATTCAAGCCCGTTTGCCCCCCCAGGGTGGGAAGAAGACCGTCGGGCTTCTCCTTTCTGATAATGCGGGCTACAAATTCCGGGGTTATAGGCTCAATATACACTTTGTCGGCAATGTGAGGATCCGTCATAATGGTAGCAGGGTTACTGTTAACCAGAATTACCTCTTCAATACCCTCTTCCTTAAGAGCACGGCATGCCTGGGTGCCCGCATAATCAAACTCCGCTGCCTGTCCTATTATGATGGGCCCTGAGCCAATTACCATAACCTTTTTCAAGTCATTCCTTCTGGGCATTTTCTTCCACCTCTCGTAAATTTAAAGTAAACTTATGAATTTAGAGTAAAAGGTCTCTTCCCCCTCTAAATGAGGTTCAGGAAAAGGATAGTACTGAACAGCCATAAGGGGGAGTTCCCTGTGCTTTAAGCCTTCAATTGTTCCATCGTGGATGTTTTTTTCAGCCACTTCCAGGCCTGTTTTTTCCAGGCTGGATTCTTTCACCACGTACCCATGGTTTTGATAAGTAATAACTGTTTTTCCCTTCTCCAGATCCTTTACGGGATAGTTGGACCCCCGGTGACCAAACTTTAGTTTCTCCAGTTCTGCTCCCAGGGCCAAAGCCATTATTTCCATACCCAGGCCAATTCCCATGGCAGGAAGCTTATTTATGGCCTCTTTGAGATTTTGGGCAAATTTAAATATTTCCTGCCCACCTTCAGGGCCGCTGGATAAGACCAGCCCATGGGGCTCCACCTCCATTATTTCCTTAGATTTTGTCCCGGCAGGCATAACCGTCAAACGACAGTTATGTTTCATTAATACCATTAACTGTTCCTTTCTCAGGCCCAGGTCCACCACTACCAGGTGATGCTTACCCTCTCCCAGAGTATAAGTACTACCTGTGGATACTTTGCTGATAAATTCAGGAGAGTAATAGCCCTTCTTGTTAAACCAGTGAGGATCAATTGAGTCTGCGGAAGTTATCATGCCCGGCATGGATCCCTTTTCCCGGATATGCCTGGTTACAGCCCGGCTGTCAATACCGGTAACAGCAGGAACTTCATTTTCTTTCAAGAGATTTTCCAGGGTATCCTGGAGAAGCCAGCTGCTGGGCTGAGTGGTTCCTTCCTTGAAAACAAGGCCGGAAGCATGGATCCTTTCCGATTGAAGCTCCTCCCGATTAATACCATAGTTACCTATCAAGGGATAAGTCATCACCATAATCTTGCCAGAAGAGGCGGGATCTGAAATGATTTCTCCATAACCTCCCATGGAAGTATTAAAAACCACCTCCCCTGTCCTTTCTTCATTAGCTCCAAAATATTCTCCTTCGAATATCGTACCATCTGCTAACACCAAGGCCCCTCGCATTTTACAGCTCCTTTCCCCAATCATGTAGTTTTAAAAATAAACTTTTCCTTCCCTCATTACAATCTTTCCCTTAACAATTGTCATATAAGCCCCTCCTTTGACCTTCCACCCTTGGAAGGGAGTATTTTTTCCCCCGGAATAAAATTTTTCCCTGTCTACTTTATCTTCTTTATCCAAATCTACAATGGTCAAATCCGCCTCAGCCCCTTCCCTTATTACCCCTGCATCCAAACCCAGGATTTCAGCAGGCTTAATGGTCAGGGAAGCCAGGGCTTCTTCCAGTTTTATGTGTCCGGGATGAACCAGTTCTGTAAGGATAAGGGGAAGGGCTGTCTCCAGGCCTACCACCCCAAAGGGAGCCCTTTCAAATTCTACTCCCTTGTCCTCCCGGCTGTGGGGAGCATGGTCGGTAGCTATTATGTCAATAACCCCCTCTTTAAGGGCCTTTCTTAAGGCCTCCACATCCTCTTTGCTCCGCAGAGGAGGATTCATTTTATAATCTGCATCAAACTCTTCCATCTCCTCCTCCGTTAGAACCAGGTGGTGGGGAGTCACTTCTGCAGTAACTTTAATTCCCCGGGATTTTGCCCATTCAATTAACTCTACCGATCTGGCACAACTGACATGGGCTATATGCAGATGGGATCCTGAAGCCTGGGCCAGTATAATGTCCCTGGCCACCATAACCGCCTCTGCCGTATCGGGGATTCCCCTCAAGCCCAGGCGGGTACTGGTTAACCCCTGGTTCATTACTCCTCCCAGGGCCAGGGAAGGATCTTCACAGTGGCTGATAAGGGGCAGGTTAAACATTTTAGCATATTCCATAGCAAGGCCCATCATAGAAGCATCAGCCACGGGCCTCCCGTCATCAGAAACAGCCTTGATCCCCCCCTCTACCATAAGTCCCATTTCCGCCAGTTCTTCTCCCAGGGACCCTTTAGTAATTGCTCCAACGGGGTATACATTCACTACCCCCTCCCTGCGGGCTATTTCTTTAACCCTCTCCACCATCATTTTACTATCTGTTACCGGCCGGGTATTGGGCATGCAGGCAATAGAGGTAAAGCCGCCGGCAGCGGCTGCGGCGCAACCTGATTTTATGGTTTCTTTTCCCTCTTCCCCCGGCTGGCGAAGGTGAACGTGGAGATCTATAAGGCCGGGAGCCACAATTTTGCCCCAGGCATCAATAACCTGGGAGTTCTCATGTTCCTTCTTCTCCAGTACAGGAGCAATCTTAAAAATTTTTCCCCCTTTAATGAGAATATCCTTTTTTTCCAGTAACCCCCCGGGGGAATTAAATACCAGGGCTGATTTAAGGAGCAAGCTCATTTTTCCATACCTCCTCCCCTAACAGGAGTTCAAACAATGCCATCCTCACAAAAACTCCATTTCTTACCTGTTCCTGGATTTTGCTCCGGGTAGATCTGGTAACAGGGTAATCTATTTCCACTCCCGGCACCACGGGCCCCGGATGCATTATAACCGTCTTTTCAGATATTCTTTTCAACCTGTCTTCCGTTATTCCAAATAAATGCCGGTATTCTTTTAAAGAGGGGATATAACCCTTCTGCTGCCTTTCCTGCTGCAGTCGCAAGATATAAATGATGTCTACTGTTTTTAAAGCTTCATCTAAATCCTTCATCAGGGTTACCCCCCTTTCTTCTAATCCGGGAGGCAGCAAAGAAAAGGGCCCCACTACCGTAACCTCCAGTCCCATCTTTTTAAATCCCCAGAGATTTGACCTTGCTACTCGGCTGTGCAAGACATCTCCTACCATAAGGACTTTCAGTCCAGCAGTGGCGCCCTTTATTTCTTTTATGGTAAATAAATCAAGCAAAGCCTGGGTAGGATGTTCATGGCAACCATCCCCCGCATTTATGACAGGAATATCAACCTCTCCTGCTGCCAGGTGGGATGTTCCCGCCAAAGAATGCCTTATTACCATAGCCTCAACTCCTAAAGAAGCCACCGTTCTAACCGTATCTAGAAGTGTCTCTCCTTTTTGTATGCTGCTGGATCCCGTGTCGAAATTTATAACCCTTCCCCCCAGGTTAAAGGCAGCCTTTTCAAAGGATATTCTGGTTCTGGTGCTGGGCTCAAAAAAAAGATTAGCTACCGTCATTTCCTTTAAAAGGGGGTTAAAGGAGCGACCTTCTTTATAAGCAGCCTTATATAACCTGGCCCTTTCCAGTATAAAATTAATCTCATCCTTTTCCAGGTATTTTAACCCTAACAGGTCTTTTTTAACATGACCATCACCAGGTGAAGGGAAAAAATTTCTACCGGACATCTTGATTTACCTCCCCGCGCCTTTAAATAAAAAGCTCCTTCAGGCCTGTAAAAACCCGTAAGGAGCGCACACACAAGTGATTCTTTCGGCATCACTACCTTTTCAGCCTCACAGGACCGAGTTAAAGGTTCCCAATTTAAAACCTTCTTACCGAGAGATGGAAGAAGGTTTTTAATATTATCTTTATTCTCCTTACTAACCTCTCGGGGCCAGTTTAAAGGTTTGTTTAAATGAAGTTTAACAGATGGAAGAAAGCATGTCAATGATGTTTTTGCAATATATAATTTGTTATGTTAAAATTAAAATAATTAAAAAATGTTAATCGTGGTGGGGAGGACAATAAAACCATGTTTTTCTCAAGGGATTTTTCCATATTTTGCCTGATCCTTGTCTTGATTCTCTTTTTTTTAGCTGGCGCTCCCCTTGCAACCCCGCAGGATAAAGATCTTACATATGCAAAAATTCAAGAGTATACCGGTGAGGGCAATAACCCCCACCTGTCAAAAATAGAAGAGATAGACAGCTGGATTACATATATTCCCCCCCAATTGTCCCACCCCGTTTATAAATCCATTATTACCAGCAGAAAAGGAGCTTCCCATTTATCAAAGGAAGAAGGGGGTAATATTTTGTCCACGGAAGAAAATATTAATTACTGGATAGACCGCCTGAATTTTTTAAACTCCCCCATTGAGGGAGCCAAAATATCCCACCGGGACTCCCAACTTCCCAATGCCCCCCGTCCTTACCGGAATGGTGTTCACCATGGACTGGATTACTATTATGACTATTGTGGGGTTGACATTCGTATTGGAACCCCGGTAAAAGCAGCCGGGGAAGGAACTGTTATCCGCATTGACCATGATTACGAAGAATTAACCAGGGAGGAAAGGGAGGAACTGCTAGCTATAGCTGCCGAAGATTCAACAACCCCTGAAGAAGTGCTGGATAAGCTCAGGGGCAGACAGATATGGATACAGCACCAGGACAACATTGTTACCAGGTACGTCCATTTGCACAGCACCTGCCCGGAACTCCAGGTGGGAGACAAAGTGAAGCCCCGCCAGTACATAGGAGAAATAGGGAACTCGGGGACCAGCCACGGGGTTGAAGACAGTTCTTGTGGAGCTCACCTTCATTTTGAAATATGGATAGATGAGGAGTTTTTTGGACACAACCTGGAAGTAGAAGAAATAAGGGCTGTCTTGGAAGAAGTGCTCCAGTAAATAATTTAACCAGCTTAATGAATTGGTTGGAATACAATTTTTTCTCCAACCTTTTTTTCTTTAAAAGATGGTTCAAAAAAAATTTCATGATCCACCTGCCACAGGTTTAAGCCATAACTTGTAGCCATATTTAGGCAAGCCTGGGGAAATTTATGGTATTTAAGGAGGGGAGCAAAGCCGTAATAAAGCTCTCTTCCTTTCTTATTTAAAACAAGTTTACCCGGGCTTTCGAAAAAGCTGGCTTTTTTAAATTCATTCACAATCCCTTGAACCTGAAAATTGTGAACTCCATTCCTTAATTTTATAAAAACATATGCCGCCGGGAAATCCCTGGTGTTACTTTTCACCGCCGCCAGATATAAAAAATTATGAAGGGTCTTTTCTCGTTTAAAATTAGCACACATAAAAAGCCTGAGTAAGAGTAAATGATTCAAAGAATATAAACCGGAACTGGTAATCATGCCTTGCTTCGTCTCCTTTTTTATTTTTAATATGTTAAGTATTCCTTTAACTTATGCTACAGAAGACAAAGCAAATAATGTTAACTATGGCTGGGTTTATCCTTTACCAGGGAAATAGCCTGATTCACTATAGTTAGAATATCGATATTTTTTTGAACCCCCAGTATATCCGTTTTAGCATAAGCCTCCCCTTTTTCCGTAACCACATACTTGGGAGGCAATTTATTTAATGCAATCCCGGCAATATCCATTTTACACCTTTCACACTTACACATATCCCTTTCCTTTAAACTCTCTTCCATACAGTTAAAAACCACTTCTTCCATAAGGTTTTTCAATTTCATAAACGAAAACCTCCTATCTCATTAAGGCTATAAAAATTTATTTTCTATCAGTTCTGCCATCCCCCGGGCATTATCCAGGTCAAAAAGGGGCACCCCTTCCACCTCAAAGGGATAGTCACTGGCAATAGCAAAAAGATCCTCCTGGGGAGAAACCAGTTCAAACTTTTGGGCTGTTTCCTTTCTAAATACTTCCAGCTTGGGCATGGGCCCAAATTTATATCCTTCTGTTATAATAAGATCCACTCCCTTAACCATGGAAGCTATTTCCTCCAGGCTAAGCTCTTCTTCCAGTTCCTTCACCAGGGCAAACCTGGAGGGGGAAGAAATAGAAGAAATAACTGCTCCCGCTTGACGATGAAGATAGGTATCTTTTCCCGGTTGATCCCAGTCAAAACCATGGCGGTCATGTTTTACCGTTGCAACCAGGTAACCCATCTCCCTTAAATATGGTATTATTTTACATATAAGGGTGGTTTTGCCGCTATTGGACCATCCTACAACTGAAATAATAGGAATCAATATTCTCCCCCCTCCTTGAAATCACCCAATTAAAGGGACAATCCATTAATAAGTATTACCTTTACCCGGTCTCCCTCTCTAAAGGGACCCTCTCCCCGGGGTATATAAATAAGGGAGTTTACTCCAACAAAGGAGGTAATTCCTCCTCTTTTGGCCTCTACCCTTATAGTGCCTTTATCCACAAAAGCTTTACCCTTTAAATATCTATCCTGGGAGAACCCTCCCTTTATATATCCTTTGAGCCTGGCTTCTTCAAAATTTCCTTCCTCTTTATTATGCCCCTGCATTTCTTTTAATAAGGGACCTACCAGCAGCTCAAAGGAAACAAAAGCTCCGGCAGGACTCCCGGAAAGACCCACTAATATTTTATCTTCTTTCCAGGCTCCCAGGGTAAAATGACCGGGTTTTATTAAAAGTTGGCGAAATAAAATATTTGCGCCAAGGGAGGAAAATACCTCTTCAATTAAATCATAGTCTCCTCCCCCTGCTCCCCCTGTAGTTAATATCACATCTAAGTAGGGAAGGTTTTTAGCGATTAATCCTTTTATTTCCTCCACTCTGTCCCCCGAAAGGCCTAAAAAGGAAGGAATTCCTCCCTTTGCTTTCGTTTGGGCCGCTAGCATAAAACCATTGGTATTTCGTATCTTTCCATGGGCCAGGTTTTCTCCAATATTAACTACTTCCTCGCCGGTAACCAGGATTCCTACCCGGGGTGGCGAATATACTTTAACCTTTTTTTTGCCGGCCATAGCCAGAAGAACCATTTCACCACTTCCTAAGGGGATCCCCTTCCTTACCGTAATTTCTCCTTTTCTTAATTCTTCCCCCTGGAAGGTGATATTTGACCCTGCTTCTATCTTATAGATAAACCTGGCCCTGTCCTCCTGCCAGCTGGAGTCTTCCAGGGGAACTACACCGTCCGCTCCCCGGGGCAAAGGAGCTCCCGTCATAATTTTAAAAACTTCCCCCTTATTAAGCTCCCGGGAATCATCTGACCCCGCCGGGATAATACCCTTGACTTTTAAGGTAACAGGATTAGAAGGGGAAGCATTCTTTAAGTCCCCTGTAGAAAGGGCAAAACCGTCCATACGAGAACGGTTAAAGGGAGGATAATCCCTGTCAGCTTTAATATCTTCCCCCAAAACAAGGCCTGGAGACTCCTCTAAATCCTGGTAAACCAGGGGTGTTTTTTTAGATTTTTGCAAAATAAGAAAAAGGGCTTCCTTGACTTGAACCAACGGGACACCTCCTTAATCCAGTAAAGGCCGTTATTTCTTTACCCTCCAATTTGAAGCATACCCCTTTTATTACAATTAAATCTGCCCCGGGGATCCTGGTCAACCATATGGGGGTCCGGTCTATATTTTAAGGCTTTGATCAGCATTTTTTTAATGTCTTCTTCCCTTCCCTCTGCTTCTTTAAGATCCATTTCTTCCAAAGAAAAAAGACAGGGTTTAATCTTTCCATCAGCCGTAATGCGAAGCCGGTTGCATTTAGCACAAAAATGCCGGCTTACAGGAGATATAAAGCCTACCAGTCCTTTGGCTCCATCTATACGGTAATAGGTGGCAGGACCATTTCCCTGGAATATTTTTTCTTCTTTTAAAGGACCTATTTCCTCACAAAGGCCCTGGATCTCCGTTAAGGGCAAAAAGCAGTCGCCCCACTGCTTTTCATGCTCATTGTTAATGGGCATGTACTCAATAAAGCGAACATGGAGGTCATTTTCCAGGGTTAGCCGGGCAAAATTTGATATTTCCCTGTCATTTATTCCTTTCATGGCTACCACGTTTATCTTAACAGGAGTTAATCCTTCTTCCAGGGCCCGGTAAACCCCCTTTAAGGTTTTATCTAAAATTCCCCCCCGGGTGATTCTTTTGAAATTTTCCGGGTCCAGAGAATCCAGACTAATATTCACTCTGCTGAGTCCTGCTTTTACTAATTTTGATGCCATTTTATTCAACATGATACCGTTGGTAGTTAAAGAAAGGTCTGATATACCTTCCACAGCAGATACCCGGGAAATCAGCTCAAGTATATCAGGACGGATTAAGGGTTCCCCTCCTGTCAGCCTGACTTTTCTTACTCCCATGGAAGAAGCTATTTTTACCAGTTTTTCTATCTCATCTAATGACATGGAATGCTCAGCATAGGCAGCACAGGCACCTTCCTCGGGAACACAGTAAAAACACTTTAGATTGCACTTATCTATTACTGATATCCGGAGATAGTCAATCTCCCTTCCGTATGCATCTATTAAATTCATTACACTCCCTCCAATAATAAAAAGCCAACTAGCTGCTCTGCAAGGACTAGTTGGCTTTCATAGAATGATTCTCCTTTCCAAGCAGCGGGAGGCAAAAAAGTTTCCCTTTTTACCCTGGCGGCCGATAGCCATGGACCTTTGGCCTTTAGGCATACGGCTCGGAGAATTTATTATTTTAAACTTATTAAATTTGGGTTTTCTTCCACCATCCTTAAAGCTTTTTGATAATCTTCTTCCGTATTGATATTAAAAAAAGACAGGAGTTCCGGATCAAATTTTTCTATGTCCTCTTGAGGAATATACTTTGTTTTAATCCTGGTGATAAAATAACCTATTCGATAGGAATCCTTCTCCAGGTGTTCTTCCAGGTGAGGTATACAGCTCTTGCCGTAAACGGCATGAAGAGCCTGATGCCCTTCCTTAACTTTAGGGACCAGGGCATCATAACCCCTTGCCGGGTACCTGGAAAGATAATCAATCAAGTTTAAGTTCAAAAAAGGCATATCGCAGGCAACCACAAAACTGTATTCGCTGGAAGACCTGCTCAATCCCGCATGAACTCCTGTTAGGGAATTCTTGAAGGGTTTAACAATTACATCCCTGGTAAATACCACAGGTAAATGGCTTAAATCTTCCCCCGTGCTTCCAGCTATTATTACCTCTGGAAAAATTGAGGATAGCTTGTCTACAACTATCTTTATCAGGGACTTTCCCTTTAAATTAAGTCGGGTTTTATCCCGCCCCATTCTTTTACTGCTTCCCCCCGCTAAAATAACTGCTGTATTAACAATTTTCTCCATATACATCATCCCTGTACAAAAACTTCTTTGACCCCTGAATTATTTATATTTTTATATTTATCTTAGAATTACCCTTTATGAAGTGGTTTGTTCCTTTTCCGTAGAACTTTGTTGACTTTCCTGAGTAGTCTCCTGAGTAGTCTCCTGAGTAGTCTCCTGGGATGATGATTCTACAGGTTCAGGCTTTTTCGGAGCTTTCGCCTGTTGTTCTCCTGCTGGTTCATCCTCCTCTATATTTATACTATCTTTCAAGTCTTTAGTAGCAGTTTTAAATTCTCGAATTCCCCTACCCAGGGATTTTCCAATTTCAGGTAACTTGCTGGGGCCAAATATCACCAGGATAATCCCTAAAATTATTAGAAGTTCTGTAGTGCCCAGTCTGCCTAACATGGTCTCACCTCCTCCTGAAATTATTTAATGTCAAACCTTATCCTTCCAGACTCCGCTTTTATCTATTTTCCAACCATTTTTGCCGTTAGTATACTTATTTCATAAAGAAGTATCATGGGAACAGCCATCAGCACCTGAGAAAATACATCAGGGGGGGTAATGACTGCTGCTACAACAAATATAAGCATTACGGCATATATCCTGGATTTTTTCAGAAAATCCGAGGTTACCAACCCCAGCTTGGCCAGGATAAAAACTACTATGGGTAGTTGAAAAACTCCTCCAAAGGCAAAAACAATACCCGAAACATAAGAAATATAATTGCCAAAGGATAGCATAGGAGTTAAGTCCTCTGAGGCAAATCCAAGGAAAAACCTTATACTGATAGGAATAATAACATAAAAGGCAAAAAGTACTCCTATGGCAAAAAAGAAAAAAGAAGCAAAGGCAAAGAGAACTATAGATCGCTTTTCCGTTGATTTTAATCCCGGTAGCAAAAAGCTCCAAACTTGAAATAGTACTACCGGAAGGGCCAGCAAAAAACCGGCAATTAATGCTATTTTAATATTGGTCATAAAGGCCTCTGCAGGCGTAATGAATACTAATGGAATTCCTGCAGGGGCAGTAATAGTTTCCCTGATGATGTCAACATATGCGAAGGTGACTATGGAGGCCAGTATTACGGCAATAAAGGAAAGTACCAGGCGCCTCCTCAGTTCTTCAAAATGTTCTGTCAGGGGTGCTACATTTTCTCTATTTTTTTCTCCCACCCCATAATTCCCCTCTCCATGTAATTATACCATAACTTCTCACATTATATTTTATACATAAATATGTGTCAAACAACTTAAACCCTTTCTATTTTTAAAGTATTCGATAATTTAAGGCAAATTCCTTCTTGAAAAATAATTATGTATTTTACATAACATAATGGTATTTTAAATAATTTTTGGTTAATAGGCTTCTGGCTTTCTATCCTGGAGATAAAAAATTTCTTTCCTGGCTTTAGTTACTATATCCCTGTTGATTTCTACTTTTAAAAGGGCTTCTTCTTCTCCCCCTTCTACTATTACATTTCCGGCAGGATCTACCACCAGGGAGTTTCCAAAAGACATATCTCCTTCCCTTCCTCCCCTGTTAACTCCCAGGGCAAAAACCTGGTTTTCTACCGCCCGGGCACCCACCAAGAATCTCCAGGCTCCAATCCTGGAACGAGGCCAGTGGGCAACAATAATTAAAATTTCAGCCCCTTCCTCTACCAGGGAACGGCTCAGCTCAGGAAAACGAAGATCATAGCAAATAAGCAATCCCCAGTTTATGTCATCCAGGGTGAAAATAGCCTTTTTCCCCCCGGGAGTAAAATTTTTATCCTCCTCCATCAAACTAAAGAGGTGAATTTTATCATAAGAAGTTATTAATTCTCCCCGGGAAGAAAAAACATAAGAGCGGTTAAAAAGTTTATCCCCTTCTAAATCAGAAATGGAACCTGCAGCTATATTTACCTCATTATCCTGTGCAAAGGAAGCCAGGAGAGATACAGTAGGTTCTCCCCTTTGATCAGCTAGCTCCCTTATATTCTCCACATAACCTGTGTTCCACATTTCCGGAAGTATTAGGATATCCGGATTGTATTTTAAACCCTCCTTCATCAATTCAAGGAGGTGTTCCCGGTTGTATTGGGGATTTCCCCTCTTTATGTCCGCCTGGAGTATAACGGCAATCATTCTCTTCACCTGCTTTTTTATCCCTGGACCTTTACATAAATTTTTCTACTTCTGGGACCATCAAATTCACAGAAAAATATTCCCTGCCAGGTGCCCAGCACCAGTTTTTTATCTTTTATCAATATACTAAGACTTGAACCCATAAGACTCGCTTTAATGTGGGCTGCAGCATTGCCCTCCAGGTGACGATAATCACCGTCAAAGGGAATAACTTTATTCATAGTATTTATTATATCCTGGGAAACAGTTGGGTCGGCATTTTCATTAATGGTAAGTCCTGCGGTAGTATGGGGAACATAGAGGTGGCAAATTCCCTCTTCTTCTCCTTCACCCCTCACTATTTCCTGCACCCGGGAAGTAATATCCACAAACTGGGTGTGCTGGGATGTCTTAACCGACAACTCTTTCATTTTTTTCTACCTCCTTAAAAAAAAGACTTCCATTAGAAGTCTTTTATTCCTCATCCCCTTCATTCCTGTCATCTTCTTGAAGATACTTTAAAATATTTTGGTAGGCCTTAACATCAATTTTAAGGACTTCATTAATCTTTTTAAATTTCTGGGATACACTGGATAAAGATACATTATCCCTGCTGGCCACCTGCTTTTGGGTCAAATCAAGAAAATGGAGCCTGATCAAGGCGTATTCCAATCCAGCAGCCCAGGTTTCTATTTTTCTTATGATTGGAACATTGGGGTAAACAGCGTTAATGTAATCAATCCATATAGCCTGAACATCATCAAAAAAGTAATCTTCATACAGATTGCTCTTTTTCATATTCTCCATGGTAAAATTAATGATTTCCTGCCATTCTTCCTTCCACTCGGGGACTTCTGCCGAATATTCCCTCAAGTTTACCCGACACAGTTCCCCTTCCAGGAAGACCTGGTATGGTTCTTCTGCACCCATTTCCTTTAATGTTATCAGAGATAGCTGCTTCAGTTCCTTTTTCACCCAGGGATTTCGGGCAAACTCCCGCAGCACCTTTTCTGCACTTTCATTCCCAATTAAACCATAGAGATATAATACTTCACTGGCCATATCTTCATCTTTACCATATAAAGTTTCTAAAAGTTTGTTACGAAAATCCTTACTCTCTTCAAATTTTTTTATAAGCCTGTTTTTTGTATCCTCCATAAGGGTAGAAAACTTTTGCTCCGGCTTCGGATATTTAAAACTTTCATAAAAGGTATCCTCTTCACTAACAGCTTCTAATAATTCTTCTGCTTCAAAGGCCATTTCCCCCTCGGGGGATGACCTTAAATACTTCTTAAGGTAATGCCTGGTCATGCTAAGGTCCTCCAGGAGACCAAAATTCACGGCCATAAGAAAATAGCACTCGGTCATACTGGAATCAAGCTTCTCTACTATGAACCCGAAAACGTCATTTGCTTCTGTCAGGTAACCCATTTTACTTAATAAACAGGCAACATTATAGTGATTTAAAGGATTATCCGGTTCCGTTTCCATAGTTTTTCGGAAAAACATAAGGGCTTTATCTAATTTATTTTTTTTGTAATATAATGTGCCCTTTTCAAAGTAATAGCTGGCATCCCTTTGAAAGTTCACCACTTTACTGTTAATTACTTTTTTGCTCTGCTGGGTCATAGAGTATCACCCCCGGTGTCGGGAATTCCAAGAAGATAAAAATAACTTCTCTACTTTTTAAAGTATTCCTTCTTTATCTTTTAAGAATAATTTTCTTCAAAAGCATTGAATACAATTATAGCAGTTTAGGATACTCAATGCAAACCCATAAGTATATTTAAAATTTATGAATTTATAAATTCCTTTTAACCCTTCAAGATTTCTTCTATATCCGTTTTCGTCACGGGGGTCTTTTCTTTGATCAATTTAATTGCCTCTCCTGCTCCCCTTAAATTACCTACAAATATCAGCCCACATAAAATGCCCTCTTTTAAGACCACCTTCCTGTAGACCAAATCATCTTCCTTCTCCAGGTATTTTTCCTGATAAACCTCCCCATAACCCTCCTGCCCTGGGTTAACCAGGCCAACGGATATATAAGGAAGCCCAAATTCCCCCGTATAAATATCCAGGGTCCCCGGGTGGAACTCTTCCCCTCCTGTCATGTTAATGCCCGCTATCCTGCCCTGGGTAGAAGCGTTAGACCAGTTGGAAGTCTGGGTATATACTCCCTTAACCATATTCCAGGACTCGGTAACATCTCCGGCAGCATAGACATGGGGAAT
>SKLX01000019.1 GCA_007121375.1 Bacillota bacterium
AATTAAAAAAATCCGGGTAGGCTTTCTTCTCCCGGATTTTTTAATGTATTTCCTTACTGGAACCAGGGCACCCGGGGAAGCTCGAAGGGCCACCAGGGCCTTTCCCTTTTCACGTGGGGACATGTTTCCTGGCAGCAGGTTTCCTGGGGTTCTGTGCCCTGGATAAATATTTCCTGGAAGGAGTCCCCCTGGCAGCGACTATTTTGTAAAAGCCCCGTTTCAGCGCAGAGGGTAAGGGTGACAATTCCTTCCCGGGGGAGGGAAAAGTCCCGGGGAGGATGACCTATTAAAGCGTCATTCATGAAATCAGCCCACAGGGGAAGGGCCAGGCTTCCTCCCGTGCTGTTTTCTAAACTCTTTTGATGATCATCCCCAATGTAGACGCTAGTTACCAGTTGAGGGGTATATCCCACCATGTATGCGTCCCGGTAACCGCTGGAAGTTCCTGTTTTTCCCGCGGCAGGGAAATCTATAAGACCCGATGCTCTCCATCCCGTGCCACCGGGCTCCAGGACTTCCTGCAGGATATCCGTTAATATAAAGGCCGTTAACTCTCCCATAACCCTTTCCCGTAAGGGTGAGTTTTCCCACAGGGTTACCTGGCGGGAATCGGTAACTTTGGTAATAAAAACAGGTTCCACCTTAAGACCTCCATTGGCTAAAGGGGCATAAGCGGCGGCCATCTCCAGGGGGGTGACCTCGGAAGTGCCCAGGGCCAGAGAAGGTACAGGGTTAAGGGGAGTTTTTATGCCCATTTTCTGGGCATATTCCACCAGTTTATCGGGTCCCAGCTCCATATTAGTCCTGACGGCAGAAACATTGCAGGATTGGACCAGGGCTTCCCGCAGGGTTAGCTCCCGGTGGTGAAAACCTCCCCCAAAGTCCCTGGGTTCGTAAGGGTTTTCCGAGCCGGGGACATCAATGGATATGGGTTCACACTTAATAAAAGAAGCCGCCGTATAGCCCTCTTCCAGGGCGGCAGCATAAAGAAAAGGCTTGAAAGCTGAACCGGGAGAGCGCCTGCTAACGGCCCTGTTCAGGGTGGTTTCCTTATAGCTGCTTCCTCCTACCATAGCCTTAACCTGTCCCGTTTGAGGGTCCAGGGCCACCAGGGCCCCCTGGGGCTGTTCTACCTCCTGGCTGTCCAGGTACCTCTGGGGAAAAGCCTCCAGCCCTTTTTCCAGGGCCTTCTCCCCCGCCTCCTGGAGGGAAGGGTCCAGGGTAGTATAAATGTTAAGGCCTCCCCGGTAGATATCTTCCCGTTCATAGTTGAGCCTTCCCACCAGTTCCCTTTCTATAATGTAATCAATGAAATGGCCGGCAGGAAGGCTTTTATCCCATTCTTCCCGAAATACCAGTTCCTCCTCCAGGGCGTTATCCCTTTCTTCCGGAGAAATAAAATCTATTTCCACCATACGGTTAAGCACGTGGGCCTGTCGCCTCCTGGCCGCCTCCTGGTTACCTTCAATAAGGGGAGAGTAGTAGCCGGGGCCCCGGGGGAGGCCCGCCAGGAGAGACGACTGGGCCAGGGAGAGCTGGCTTACCGGCTGGTCGAAGTAGGTTTGGGCCGCTGCTTCCACCCCATAAGCCCCGTGGCCAAAATAAATGGTGTTGAGATACTTGTTCAAAATCTCATCCTTGGTGAAATTATGTTCCAGCTGGAAGGTGAGGACTAATTCTTCCACCTTTCGATGGAAGGTGCGCTCATGGGTTAAAAAGAGGTTTTTAGCCAGCTGCTGGGTTATGGTGCTGCCTCCCTCAACGATGCGCCTGCGCCGTATATTCCTCAGGGCAGCCCTACTAACGGAGGCCAAATTAATGCCGTAATGATGGTAGAAATGGGCGTCCTCCACAGCAATAACAGCCTGACGGAGCTCCAGGGGGATTTCCTCCAGGGATACTTCAATACGGTTTTCCCGGTAGAGGGTTGTCAAAAGTTCATTATTAGTATCGTAAAACCTGGTGGTCAGGGCGGGGTCCGTGTCGGGGAGGCTGTCCCTGCTTATAACTGCATAGAAAAACAAGCCTGCCGTTAGGGAAGTAGCCAGGAAGAAGACGATGACTATAAATAAAGTTATTTTAAATAAAGAAAGTTTTTTCTTGACCATACCTTTATTATAACCCTTTTTTCCTTTTATGACCATTATAGAATCCACCTCCTGGGGGGACAAAAACGTTATGTAAAAAAGCATTTATTTTTTTAGTCCTTTTTTTAACCCTTTATTTATTTTTTATACCCTTTTTGGTATAATTGCATAAGTGCTGTTAACCTTAAAAAGGTTTGTTCTCAGGCTACAACCAGGGAATGAGGTGGTTTAAATGATACCCGTACCAAAAAAATTTAAAATTGTGGTTGGAGCCGCTGAAGGAAGTTATAAATTAACGGCTTTTGACCATGCCCTTATGAAGGCAGGCATCTCCAACGTGAATCTTATAAGAATCAGCAGCATACTCCCTCCCCAGGCGGAGCAGGACCAGAGTCTTCAGCTGGCCCCTGGATCTTTGACCCCTACAGCCTACGGCACCACGGCCAGCGACAGGCCCGGCACCACTATATCTGCCGCTGTAGGGATAGGCTTTTCTCCCGATACCTTTGGCGTTATTATGGAATTTTCCGGGGAGTGCTCCCGCCAGGAAGCTGAAGAACAGGTGTCAGGAATGATTAAAGAGGCCTTTGAGCTCAGGAGCTTGCCCCTTAAAGATGTCCAGATTCAATCGGTGGAACATGTGGTGGAAAAGGCAGGGGCGGTTATAGCGGCGGTAGTTTTAGCTTATTAATTTTTACTTATTAAATCAGGAGCCCTTTGGAACCTTTAACCCCGTAAGGGGAATTTTATTTTACATGAAAGGGATGGGATAGATGGAACTGTGGTATACGGAAAGGCAGACCCCCCATGTAGGGATAACCTGCCAGGTTAAAGAGACCATTTGTACCAGGAAAACCCCTTACCAGGAGCTGGCAATTATTGATACTTTCCAATTCGGTAAAATGCTGGTCCTGGATGGAATGGTGCAGGCCACAGAGGTTGATGAATTTGTTTATCATGAAATGATAACCCATGTTCCCCTGAACACCCATCCACACCCCCAAGACGTTTTAGTAATAGGAGGCGGCGATGGAGGAACAATCAGGGAGATATTAAAACACCGGGAAGTTTCCCGGGCCGTCCTGGTTGAAATAGATAAAGAGGTAGTGGAGGCCTGCAAGGAATATTTTCCCCACCTGAGCCGAGGCCTGGAGGAGGAAAGGGTGGAAGTCCTCTTTGAAGATGGTTTAAAGCATATAAAATCCCGGGAGAACGCCTACGATGTGATTCTGGTGGATTCCACCGAACCGGTAGGGCCGGCAGTAGGTCTTTTTACCCGGGAGTTTTACCAGGATATATACCAGGCCTTGAAGCCCCAGGGTATCCTGGTAGCCCAGACGGAATCCCCCTTTTTCAACGGGGACCTCATCCGCTCCGTTTATAAAAGGATCAGCAGTACCTTTCCCCTGACCAGGCTTTACCTGGGCAGTATCCCCACTTACCCCAGCGGTTTGTGGAGCTTTACTCTGGGTTCCAAGGAACATGACCCTTTAAAAGCGGGAAAAATTAAAAAAACCCTTGATACCAGGTATTACAACCAGGAGATACACCACAGCGCCTTTATGCTGCCGGGTTTTGTCAGGGACTTGATGGAGGAGGATTAATTGAAATTTACAGACTACCTGGATCCCCAGGAGGGATTTATGGAATCCTGCCGGGACTATGAAGGTTCGGGGACGGTCCTTTTCGGCGCCCCCATGGATTATACTGCCTCCTTTCGACCCGGGTCCCGGATGGCCCCCCGGGCCATAAGGCAGATATCCCGGGTCCTGGAAGAGCACAGCCTGGTCCTGGAAAGGGACCTGAAGGAGTTAAAATTTTTTGATGGGGGGGACCTGGACCTTCCTCCGGGGAATGTGAATAAGAGCCTGGAGCTCATAGAAAAAGCCTGGGAATTACTTCTCCAGGAGGGGAAGCTTCCTATGATGATAGGGGGAGATCACCTGGTAACCCTCCCTGGGGTCAGGGCAGCCTTCCGGCACCATCCCCAAATGGTGCTCCTGCAGCTGGATGCCCATGCCGACCTGCGCCAGCATTACCTGGGAGAAGAAAGGACCCACGCCTCGGTGATCTACAGGATTATAAGAGAAACGGGGATTAAAGATGTTTACCAGTTGGGAATAAGATCGGCCACGGGGGAAGAGTTGAACTTCGCCCGGGAAAACACCCATTTTTATCCTTATGATTTCCTGGCCCCCCTAAAGGATGTCCGGGAAAGGATATTCCGGCGCCCTGTTTACATAACCCTTGATATAGACCTGGTAGATCCTGCCTATGCCCCGGGGACAGGAACGCCTGAACCAGGAGGTTGTACCTCCCGGGAGATACTGGAGGCCATATATCTCTTAAAGGATCTGCAGGTGGTTGGGTTTGACCTGGTGGAGGTTTTGCCTGCCTTTGACCAGGCTCAGGCAACCTCCCTTCTGGCAGCAAAGATTATCAGGGAAGCTCTTTTAGCCTTTAGCAAAAGGAAAGGAAGTAACGGGAGATGATGATATTATGACCAAATATATTTTTGTAACCGGAGGAGTAGTTTCTTCTATCGGCAAAGGCATTACTGCTGCCTCCCTGGGTAGCCTTTTAAAAAGCAGGGGCCTCAAGGTAACCATCCAAAAATTTGACCCCTATATCAACTTTGACCCGGGGACCATGAGTCCTTACCAGCACGGGGAAGTTTTTGTAACGGAAGACGGTGCCGAAACGGACCTGGACCTGGGTCATTACGAGAGGTTTATTGACATTAACCTGACCAAAAACAGTAATGTAACCACAGGAAAGGTTTACTGGTCCGTTATTACCAAGGAACGGAAAGGGGAGTACCTGGGAGGTACCGTCCAGGTTATCCCCCACATTACCGACGAGATTAAATCCCGTATCAAACTGGCCGCCCAGGAGGAAGATGTGGACATAGTCATAACGGAAATTGGAGGAACGGTGGGAGACATAGAAGGCCTGCCTTTCCTGGAAGCCATCCGGCAGATGAAGGCGGATATCGGACGGGATTCTGTTATGTACATCCATGTAACCCTCATACCCTTCCTGGGGAAGGCGGGAGAGCTTAAAACCAAGCCAACCCAGCACAGTGTTAAGGAATTAAGAAGTATAGGTATACAGCCTGATATAATTATATGCCGGACGGAACAGTCCCTGAGCAAAGACACCAAGGATAAAATTGCCCTCTTCTGCGATATAGATTACAATGCCGTCATAGAAAACCTGGACGTGGAAAGCCTTTACCAGGCCCCCCTCATGTTAAAAGGGGAGGGATTGGACGACATTGTGGTGAATAAGCTGAAGTTGGACTGCGGGGAAGGGGATGTGACGGAATGGGCTCAACTGGAAAACCGGATAAAAGAGGTAAAGGAACCTGTTACCATAGGATTGGTGGGAAAGTATGTAACCTTGCATGATGCTTATCTTAGCGTGGTGGAGGCCCTTACCCATGCAGGGATTTACAATATGGTTGATGTAAAGATTAAATGGATCCAGGCGGAAGAACTGGAAAAGGGAGATCCTTACTCCTTCCTCCAGGGGGTAGACGGGATCCTGGTCCCCGGGGGCTTTGGCACCCGGGGCATAGAAGGGAAAATTCAGGCGGCTGGTTATGCCCGCAGGCAAAAAATACCCTTCCTGGGGATTTGCCTGGGCCTTCACTGTGCCGTGGTGGAATTTGCCCGCCAGATACTGGGATGGTCCCAGGCCCACAGCTCTGAATACGATCCCCAAACTCCCTATCCTGTAATCGATCTGCTCCCCGAGCAGAAGGAGATAAAGGAACTGGGAGGCACCATGAGGCTGGGAAGATATCCCTGTCTCCTCCAGGAAGGCACCTTTGCCTACCAGGCCTACCGGGACAAGGAAATTTTTGAGCGTCACCGGCATCGTTACGAACTGAACAACCGTTTCCGGGAGGACCTGAAAAAGGCGGGCCTGGTTTTCAGCGGGGTTTCCCCCGATGGAAAGCTGGTAGAAATGATTGAAGTTAAGGATCACCCCTGGTTTGTAGCCACCCAATTTCATCCGGAATTTAAGTCCCGCCCCCATAACCCTCATCCCCTTTTCCGGGATTTTATCAAAAAATCCCTGGAATACGGCCGGGAAAGGGAAAGGAAAGAAGTTACCTCCTAGATTCTTTTAATACTATTGATAACTGGATGACTCCATCCAGTTATTTTATTAAGAAGATAATAGCCCGGCAGGAGAAGGAATCAAGGAAAAGATAAAGAAGTGTTAGCTGATGATACTGGAAAAAGTGAGGAGGTAAAGAGGTGAAGGGTAAAAAAATATTTATCGCCCTGGTGGCGGTTGTAACAGTACTGGCTATAGGGATTATTCTGAGGGATGTCTTTTTCTTGCCCCACCATCGGGATATCCACCGGGAGGATGCCCGTCGGGGTGCTGTAGGCCTTATTTATGTGGAAGGAACTATCCTGGGGGGAAGGGCCCAGGGGGGCTTTTTAGGAGCCCCGGGAATGGACCCTGTTTTAAAGCAGCTTAGAGAGGCCCGCCTGGACCCCCGAACTCGGGCCGTGGTGGTAAGGGTTAACAGCCCCGGGGGTAGTGTTGCCGCCTCCCAGGAAATCCACCGGGAAATATCTAAAATCAGGGAAGAAGGGAAGCCTGTGGTGATTTCCATGGCTGATGTGGCCGCTTCAGGGGGCTACTACATTTCCGTGGCCGCAGATAAAATAATGGCCAACCCCGGCACTACCACGGGGAGCATAGGGGTAATTATGCAGTTTGCCAACCTGGAGGAGCTCTACGAGAATTTAGGGATAGACTTTGAAACCATAAAAATGGGTGAATATAAAGACCTGGGAGACGCCTCCCGGCCTATTACCCAGGAGGAGCGGGAAGTGATGAAGGCTATGGCCGATGATGTTTTTGATCAGTTTGTGGAAGCCGTAGCCCAGGGTAGGGACATGAGCAGGGAAGATGCCCTGGAACTGGCCGACGGCAGGGTTTTCACCGGACGCCAGGCCCTGGAGAAGGGGCTGGTTGATGACATGGGAGACCTGTATGACGCGGTAGATACCGCTGCCCGCCTGGCGGACCTGGAGGATCCTGTGATTAAAGATTACAGCCGGATATCCCCCTGGAGCATCCTTTGGGGGGGTGGAATCCAGGAGGGCTCCGTGCCTTATCGTCTTCTGGAGGGATTGAATTTTAATAACAATATAAGGGGTGTGGAGAACTAATGACAGCCAACTTCCTGGATGACTTTTATGATATACTTTTTCGGCCCAAGCAGGGGATGAGAAATATTAGCCAGGTAAAGACCCTCTGGCACGGCCTCCTGGTCTACCTTATAGTAAATGTGATAGGGAGCCTGTCCACTGCCTCCTACCAGGCGCAGCTCCTGGATGTTCAGGAACTGTCCCAGCTTCCTCTCCCCATGGAAATAACCGAGGGATTCCTGGGAATGCTTCCCTTTATGGAACTGGTGGCCAAAATAACCCTGGGCCCCCTTTATTTTCTGGCGGCCACGGCAGTTCTGCATCTGGCGGCCAGTCTTCTGGGGGGAGAAAAGGGTAATACAGGAAATATCCAGGGCCTGGGAGCAGTCCTGGGCTACAGTTATTTGCCTTATATTTTTTTGGCCCCCATCAGCCTGGTAGCCCGTTATGTGGCCTTTGACCTCATCCAGCTTGCTTCGATAATATTCTTTTTTTGGGCCCTAATATTAAAAGTAACGGGTATCCGGGAAGTATACCAGTTTTCCAGTTCCCGGGCCCTCCTCAGTTATATTCTGCCGGCAGGGGTGATCCTGGTTGCCCTAATCCTTTTCACCCTTTTATCCTTCCTCTTTTTTGCACCCCTTATGGGCCAGATGGTTCCCCAGTAGCTTTCGGGCAAGGAGATGCTCCATTGTAAATTATTTCGACAAACCCTTTTTAAGGGAGTAAGAGGGAGTTTATTTAAAAAAGGAGCTATTTATAATAAATGCCAATTGTTGACATGAAGGAGAATTAAAATTATAATAACCTTGTTGTTATGTACAACATACAGGGGTGATGGTGTATGACTTCTTTCCGAAGGGGAAAGATCCTGGGAACCTTTAAAATTACAGATGAAGAAGAATACAGCCTGGAATTCTTGAAGCTATTGAAAGAGCACGGTATAGCCCTGGATCCTTCCGATGAGGGGATAGTCCTTTGGGAAGGGGAGGGCTACATGGTTAGAAGCTGTGGAACTACTGACCAGAAGCATATCATTGAATTCTTTGACGAGAGGGAAAAAAAGGTCACCGTAATTCTCAGGAAGGATTTTCCCCATCACCAGAAAAAAATAGAAGTGGTGGGTACCGCCGAAGTGGGAGAAATGCTGGGCTGGAGCTCAAAAAAAGTTAGTGTATACCGCCAGCGGGGAAAGCTTCCGCCTCCCCTGTCGGAATTAAAAATGGGGCCCGTCTGGAATAAAGATGATATAGAAAGATGGGGCCTGGCAAAGGGTATCATAAAAAAAGTTATTAATTTTTGCTAGGCCTTCAGTATATAATAAACAGGAAAGGAGGTTTATTATGCTGGTAACATTGAAAGAAATGTTGGAGGAAGCTCGAAAGGGCAGTTATGCCGTAGGAGCTTTTAATACCAATAACATGGAAATTGTCCAGGCCATTGTGGAGTCGGCCCAGGAGGAAAGAGCGCCGGTAATTCTTCAGGCCAGCCAGGGGGCCCTTAAATATGCAGGCATTCAGTACATAGTAGGCCTGGTAAAAGCCGCCGCGGCGGTAAGCACCGTTCCCCTGGCCCTGCACCTGGATCACGGCACCAGCTTTGAGCAGGCCATGCTCTGCATACGCCATGGTTTCAGTTCCGTTATGTTTGACGGTTCTAAGATGCCCCTGGAAGAAAACATAGCCATGACCAACCGGGTAGGGGAAATAGCCCGGGCTGTGGGTGTTTCTCTAGAAGGGGAACTGGGGCGTATCGGGGGTACGGAAGATGATATTACCGTAGAAGATAAAGACGCCCTTTTTACCAACCCTCAGGAGGCGGCTACCTTTGTAAAGGAAACAGAAGTAGATGCCCTGGCGGTAGCTATCGGCACTGCCCACGGCCCCTACAAGGGGGAACCCAGGCTGGACTTTGACCGGCTGAAGGAAATAAGGGATAAGGTGGACACTCCCCTGGTCCTCCATGGTGCTTCCGGGGTGCCCGATGAGAGCATCCAGCGGGCCATTGAGCTGGGTGTTGGCAAGATAAACATTGATACGGATATCCGCCTGGCCTTTACCCGGGCTGTAAGCCGGGTCCTCCAGGAGACCCCTGGGGAATATGACCCCCGCAAAATACTGGGTCCTGCTAAAGAAGAAATGAAGGCAATTATTAAAGGAAAAATGAGGCTTTTTCGCTCTTCGGGGAAGGCTTAATTTCCTCCTGATTTAGCCTAGTTAAAAGAGTTTAACCTGTCGAGAAATTTTTTAATATAAGGAAGGTGTAAAGATATGAAGATTTATCTGGATACGGCCAACCTGGAAGAGATTAAGACGGCTGCTTCCTGGGGGGTTATTTCTGGTGTAACCACCAACCCCAGCCTGGTAGCTAAAGAAGAAGGAGATTTTCAGGCCATGGTTAAAGAAATAACCTCCCTGGTGCCCGGACCGGTCAGTGCTGAAGTTATCAGCCTGGAGGGGGAGGAAATGGTCCGGGAGGCAGAAGAGTTGTCTTCCATGGCAGATAATGTGGTGGTCAAAATACCCATGAGCTCCCAGGGAATGAAAGCCGTGAGTCAGCTTTATAAAAAAGGGGTAAAGACCAACGTGACCCTGGTCTTTTCCCTGAACCAGGCCCTCCTGGCCGCCCGGGCTGGGGCTACCTATGTTAGTCCCTTTGTGGGAAGATTGGATGATATAGGACATGTGGGGATGGACCTGGTAAGGGACCTGGTGAAGGTATTTAATACATACCAGTATGATACCCAGATTATTGCCGCCAGCATAAGGCACCCCCTCCACGTGATGGAGGCAGCCGCTGCCGGCGCCCACATATCCACCGTACCCTTCAAGGTCCTGGAGCAGATGTTTGCCCATCCCCTTACCGAGGCAGGAATTAAAAAATTCCTGGAGGATTGGGAAAAGGCAGGTAAGTAAATAAAAGTGGGGAGGAGAAAATCTTGGAGAGAGAACTGGCTTTAGAATTTGTGAGGGTAACCGAGGCAGCGGCCTTGTCCTCTGCCCGTCTTATGGGTCGGGGGGATAAGGAGAAAGCTGATCAGGCGGCGGTGGATGCTATGCGCCGGGCCTTTGATACCGTCTACATAAAAGGCACCGTAGTTATTGGTGAAGGAGAAATGGATGAAGCCCCCATGCTTTACATAGGTGAACAGGTGGGCACCGGAGATGATCCTGCCGTGGATGTGGCCGTAGATCCTCTGGAGGGCACTAACCTGGTGGCCAAGGGGTTACCCAATGCCCTCTCGGTTTTGGCCGTGGCGGAAAGGGGATGCCTTCTCCATGCCCCCGATGTCTACATGGATAAGATAGCGGTAGGCCCCCAGGCGGTGGGCACTATCCACCTGGATGCTTCCATAGAAAAGAACCTGAAATCCGTAGCGGAGGCTTTAAGCCGCAGCGTGGAGGATCTGGTGGCCATCGTTTTGGACAGGCCCCGCCATGAAAGGATAATCAGTGAAATAAGGGAAGCGGGAGCCCGGGTAAAGCTTATCAGTGACGGCGATGTATCGGCAGCCATTGCCACCGCCGTGGAAGGGACGGGAGTTGATATCCTCTTTGGTATCGGCGGTGCCCCCGAAGGGGTTTTGGCTGCCGCGGCCCTTAAGTCCCTGGGGGGCGAGATGCAGGCCCGGCTGGCTCCTGAAGATGAAGAGGACGAAGAAAGAATTAAAAAGCTGGGTATTAAGGAGTGCAACCGTCTTTTGAGGCTGGACGACCTGGTGGAGGGGGAAGACGTAATATTCGCGGCCACAGGTATTACCGACGGGGATATGCTTAAAGGTGTTCGCTATTTCGGTAAAACTGCCTCCACCCATTCCCTGGTTATGAGGTCCCGGACGGGAACGGTGCGCTTCGTTGAAGCAGTCCATCGCCTGGATAAAAAGCCCGATTATATTGTAAAGGCGGGAAGGCACGAAGGCTGCCAGTAAAATTTCCTGTGTATTGACTAAGGCCCTACCACCGGATATAATAAGCATAATGTATATTCTTTCTTTCATCTGAATATAATAATCTCCAGCCATTTTATTCCTGCTTTTCAGGTTTAAATGCTCTAAAGATTTTAATCTGCACTCTGCTTTCTTCCCCGCAGGTATTGGTATCTCCTTTATGCCCGGAGGCTGAGGATAACAGAGTCCCGGAGATGATATAATTTGTTAAATCCATGGATAGTTTTTATCTTCAGCGCAGCCTTAATTATCTGGGCAGGGACAACACTGACCAAAAATGCAGACCTTATTTCTGAAAAAACCGGCCTGGGAGCAGCCTGGGCAGGAGCCCTGCTCTTACCCCTGGCCACTTCCCTGCCGGAAGTGGTTACCTCCTGGAGGTCCGCTGTTATTGGGGCCCCCGACCTGGCCCTGGGCAATGTGTTTGGCAGCAACATGTTTAACGTGGCCATTATTGCCCTGGTAGACCTTATCAGTCCTGGTCCTCCCGTCCTGAGGCAGGTTAAAACAGGGCACATTCTTACCGCCGGCCTTTCCATAGCCGTTACCAGCTTTGTAGCCCTGGCTATTATCCTTCCCCCCTCCTTGACTTTTTTAGGGGTAGGATTAGAAGGCTGGTTTATATTATTCTTTTATCTTTCCGGATCCCGTCTTCTCATGAGGTATGAGAGGAGATTTCCCGTATTAAAGACGGACCTTCCTTCTTCCCATTTAAAAGATAAAACCCTTACCCAGGGTATTTTGGGTTTTGTCCTGGCGGGAGGGGTCATTGTGTTTGCCGGAAGCCAGCTGGCGGATGCGGGGAAGGTTATCGCCCAGGAAACAGGCCTGGGGGAAACCCTGGTAGGTTCTTTGTTAATCGCTGTAACCACCTCCCTTCCGGAACTGGCTACCACCCTTACGGCTGCCCGCCTGGGACTTTTTGACATGGCCATCGGAAACATATTTGGCGCCAACTTTCTAAACCTGTTCATTATTTTCCTCAGCGATCTTTTTTATCAGCCGGGCCCTATCCTCAAAAATGTTTCCTTTAACCACCTTTTAAACAGCCAGATTAGCATTTTCCTTATGTCCCTGGCAGTAATCAGCCTTATATATCGCTCCAGGAAGACGGTGGTGGGCCTGGGGCTGGATTCCCTAGCTATTATAATTACATACCTGGCAGCTTTTGTCCTTTTATTTACCCTGGGGGCTTCTTCCTGATAGGAGGCATTTTCGGGAGAAGACACCCTACCAATTTTTATTAGCACCTTTTAGAATACTTCAGGTAAAACTTAGGAGGTTTTAAGTTTCATGAATGAAATAGATGAAAAAGAAATTAAAATTAACCAGATGGAGCAGATGACCCTCTCCGAATTAGGAAAACTGGCTCAACATTACAATATCAAAGGGTATTCCCAGATGAAAAAGCGGGACCTGATTTTTGCCCTCCTGAAAGGGGCCGCGGAAAAGGAAGGCCACCTTTTTGCTGAAGGAGTTTTGGAAATCATGCCCGACGGATTCGGGTTTTTAAGGGCCTTCAACCTTCAGCCCGGCAGAGAGGATATCTATATATCCAATTCCCAGATCCGGCGCTTTGATATGAGGACCGGGGATATGGTTTCCGGAAAGGTAAGGCCTCCCAAGGATAATGAGAGATATTTTGCCCTTCTCCTGGTGGAAGCCATTAACGGCCTGGATCCCGAGCTTTCCCCTAAACGCCCTTATTTCCCCAGCCTCACCCCCATCCATCCCCAGGAACAACTTACTTTAGAAACCCGTCCCCAGGATTTTTCCACCCGAATAATTGACCTGTTAATCCCTCTGGGTAAGGGTCAGCGGGGACTTTTGGTATCTCCGCCCAAGGCGGGTAAAACCCTCCTTTTAAAAAGGATTGCCAACAGTCTGGCCACCAATTACCCGGACCTGGATTTGATAGTCCTGTTAATCGACGAAAGGCCCGAAGAAGTCACCGACATGCGCCGTTCCGTGAAGGGGGAAGTCTTGAGCTCCACCTTCGATGAGCTTCCCGACAACCACGTCCGCCTGGCGGAACTGGTCCTGGAAAGGGCCCAGCGCCTGGTGGAGCACGGGCGGGATGTGGTGATCCTCCTGGACAGCATAACCCGTCTGGCCCGGGCCTACAACCTGGTGGTTCCCCCCAGCGGCCGCACCCTTTCCGGGGGGATAGACCCGGGAGCCTTCCATAAGCCCAAGCGCTTCTTTGGAGCCGCCCGGAAGGTGGAGGAGGGGGGAAGCCTTACCATCCTGGCCACGGCCCTGGTGGATACGGGGAGCCGCATGGATGATGTGATTTATGAAGAATTCAAAGGCACGGGTAATATGGAGCTTCACCTGGAAAGGAAGCTGGCAGAAAAACGGGTTTTCCCAGCCATAGACATAAACCGGTCGGGCACCCGGCGGGAAGAGCTCCTTTTCGACGAAAGAAAGCTGGAGCTCATGTGGACCCTGAGGAAAGTCATGCAAAACTCCAGCCCTGGAGAGTTTTTGGAGCTTCTCATCAGCAAGCTTTCCAAAACCAATTCCAACGAAGAATTTTTAGCTAATATGCATAATTTATAAAATTATGCATATTTTTTTTATTTTTGGCCCAGAATAGGAGGTGATTTTTATCATCAAAATGAGGTGAGAAAATAATGAAAAGGAAAAAATCCCTTCTGGGTCTGATTCTGGCGAGTGTCCTCTTTTTAGGAGTATTTTTACCGGCCACCGCAGGAGCAGAGTCCCAAGAAGGGGAAAAGGGTTTTTATCGGCCACCTTATTTGGACCAGATATTAAAGTACCTGGAAAATAATGATCTTGACGATACAAAAAAAGAAGAAAAGGATATGGTAAAAGAGGAGGCAGAAGAGGGGGAAAAGGAGGAAATAATTGAGCACCGGGTAAAAAGGGGAGAGACCATCAGCAGCATAGCAAACCGCTATCAGTCCTCCGTGGAGGTAATCGCCTCCCGTAATCAGATTAAAAATCCCCACGCCATTCAAGAAGGAGAAGTTCTTAAAATAACCCGGGGAGAAGTCCTGTCCCACCAGGTCAGGAAGGGGGATACCCTGTGGGATATCTCCCACCGTTACGGGGCGGACTGGGTAGAAGTGGTGTACACGAACGGGGTAGAAGACCCCCATAATCTTTCCATAGGGGAAACCCTTGTTATACCCTTTGCCGGGGAGAAAAAGGAGGCTTCTCCCGCCCTGGCCCAGCAATTCCAGGAAAAGGTCCAGGAAGAAAAAATTGTCCAGGAAAGGGGCCCCTTTATTTGGCCCGTTGATGGACCCATATCTTCTCCCTTTGGGCCCCGGAAGGGGGGCTTTCATTACGGCCTGGACATAGCAGTGCCCACGGGCACCCCCTTGAGGGCCATAGCTGAGGGCACCGTAGAGTTTTCCGGCTGGCGGGGTGGCTACGGCCGGGCGGTAATCCTTGACCACGGTCAGGGCTGGCAGAGCCTTTACGGCCACGCTTCCCGCTTGAATGTCCGGGAAGGGGAATGGGTTTACCAGGGCCAGATTATTGCCCGGGCAGGGGCCACGGGTAACGCTACAGGCCCCCATCTGCATCTGGAAATAATCGAAGAAGGGAAAAAACTAAACCCCATCAAATATCTTCCCCCCAGATAAAGCCCCTTCTCCAGGCGAGGATAAAGTGCTGCTCAGGTTAATTTATTTTTAAAAAATCCTAGTATACATTGCATAAAGCTGCAACCTGTGTTATTATTTATAAGGTAATTTATGCAGAAAGAGGTGAAGGACCAATGAAAGCTAAAATACATCCTGAATATAAAAAGACTACCATAACCTGTTCCTGCGGGGCAGCTTTTGAAGTAGGTTCTACTAAAGATAATCTGAAGGTAGAGATATGCTCCAACTGTCATCCCTTCTTTACCGGAAAGCAGAAGTTTGTTGATTCCGGCGGACGGGTTGAAAGGTTTAAGCGGAAATACGGCATTAACTAAGCAGGGCAGGAGAGCTCTGCTTTTTTTCTATTGAGGGGAGGTAATTTGCTTGAGTAGACCCATTGGGGGACAGGCCATAATTGAGGGAGTGATGATGCGGGATCAGGGGGAGATGACCATTGCCGTCAGGCTTCCCGATGAAAGTATCCATCTTTCAAGGGAGGAGATTTCTTCCCTGGCCCAGAAGTGGCCCCTTTTTAAGCTACCCGTTTTTAGGGGAATCCTTGCTTTTTTCGAATCCCTGGTCCTGGGCATAAAAGCCTTGAACTTTTCTGCCAGCCAGGCTCTGGAAGAGGAAGAGGAAACATTGGAAGGTTGGCAGATGGGTCTGACCATGGCCCTGGCCCTTCTTTTTGCTATATCATTATTTATAGTTTTTCCTACCTTTATTGTCAGGTATGTTTCCTCGGGTTACGAAGGAATGCCCCTGGTCATGAACCTGGGGGAAGGATTTTTGAGGATTGGGATCTTTTTGGGCTATGTGGCCCTTATTTCCCGTATGAATGATATACAGAGGGTTTTCCAGTACCATGGAGCTGAGCACAAGGTTATTCACTGCTATGAGGCGGGGCTGCCCCTCAATGTAGAAAATGCCCGGAACTTTAGCCCCCTTCATCCCCGCTGTGGAACCAGCTTTCTTCTCCTGGTGATGGTTATAAGTATTTTGTTTTTTTCCTTTTTTGGCTGGCCAAATCTTTTCCTGCGGATAGCCCTGCGCCTTTCCTTTTTACCTCTGGTGGCAGGGGTTTCCTACGAAGCCATTCGCTACCTGGGTAAAAACAGGTCTGCCCTATCCACTTTTGTTTCCTACCCGGGGATGGCCCTTCAAAGGTTTACCACCCGGGAGCCCGATGATCAACAGCTGGAGGTGGCCCTGGAAGCCCTGGAGCCCCTGGTGGAAAAGAATGTAGGAGAAAAAATATATCCCGGTAGCATTTTCCCCGGGAAGGGGAAAGAAGTTCACTGAATAAAAAAATTGCCTTGAATATGGGGTGAAAGTTAAATGTTAGATAAATTAGAGGCCATTGAAGAGCGTTACAAAGAACTGGAAAAGTTAATAAGCGACCCGGAAGTTATAAGCCGCCAGGAGGAATGGCAGGAGTTAACCCGGGAGCATGCCCGCTTGGGAGAAACGGTAGAGGTTTATCGCCAGTACAAGGAGGTAAGCCAGGAGTTGGAGGATGCCCAGGAGATGGAAAAGGAGGACCTGGAGGAGGAAATGGCCCAGATGGTCAAAGAAGAAATTAGACTTCTTTCGGAAAAGAAGGCTAAGCTGGAAGAAGAGCTGAAGCTGCTCCTTATCCCCCGGGACCCCAACGAGGATAAAAACGTTATCATGGAGATTAGAGCGGGCACCGGAGGAGAAGAAGCCGGCCTTTTTGCCGGGGATCTTTTTCGTATGTACTCCCGTTATGCAGAGCGTATGGGGTGGAAGCTGGAAGTCATGAGCTCCAGCCCCACGGATATCGGCGGCTTCAAGGAGATAATATTTCTCATAGAGGGCAAGGGAGCTTACAGTCGCCTGAAGTATGAATCGGGGGTCCACCGGGTCCAGAGGGTGCCTGCCACCGAATCCAGCGGCCGGATTCACACCTCGGCGGCTACCGTAGCGGTGATGCCCGAAGCAGAAGAGGTAGAAGTGGAGATCAATTCCCAGGATTTGAGGGTTGATACCTTCTGTTCCACGGGGCCGGGGGGGCAAAGTGTTAACACCACCCAATCTGCCGTTCGGATTACCCATCTTCCTACGGGAATTGTGGCCTCTTGCCAGGACGAAAAGTCCCAGCACAAAAACAGGGATAAGGCCATGAAAGTGCTCAGGGCCAGGCTTTTAGATATCAGGCAAAAGGAAAAGGAAGCGGAAGAGATCCAGTCCCGCCGGAGCCAGGTGGGTTCCGGAGACCGGAGCGAAAGGATCCGCACCTATAATTTTCCCCAGGGAAGGGTAACGGATCACCGGATCGGGCTAACTCTTCACAAGTTGGAACAGATCCTGGAGGGAGAGATAGACCCCTTCGTGGAAAACCTGGCCGCGGCAGAAAAAGCGGAACTTCTCCAGGAGGCCCAGTAAAAAGGATATGAATAAGACCATAAAAGAAGCCCTCCAGGGGGCTTCTTTAACTTTAAAAAAGGCTGGGATCAGCCATTATATCTATGAAAGTGCCCTTCTCCTGGCCTTCTGCCTGGAAAAGGACCTGGTTTATGTTTATACCTACCCGGAAAATACCCTGAGTTCCTCCCAGGAAAAAAGGTATGAAGAGCTGGTTAATAAAAGGGCTTCGGGGATCCCCTACCACTACCTGGTGGGGGAAAAGGAGTTTATGGGCCTTTCCTTCCAGGTAAATCCCGCCGTCCTGATTCCTCGGCCGGAGACGGAGATAATGGCCCAGGAAGCCCTTCGCTGGGCCCGGGAAAGGGAAGGAAAACCCCTGAACCTCCTGGACCTTTGTACCGGCAGTGGAGTCCTGGCCGTTACCCTGGCCTACCACCTGCCCCACTCCAGATGCTATGCAACAGACATTTCTTCCGGAGCATTACAGGTGGCGGCAAAAAATGCTGCCCGCCATGGGGTGGACCACCAGGTAACCTTTCTCCAGGGAGACCTGTGGGAGCCCCTGGATCGGCAGGAGGAGCTCCAAGGGATAAAGTTTTCCCTTATCCTGTCCAACCCTCCCTATGTATCCCGGAACCAGCTAAAGGAAATCTCTTCAGAAATCAGAAACCACGAGCCCCTGGAGGCTTTGGAGGGGGGTCCCCGGGGCCTGGATTTTTATCCCAGGATAATCTCCCGGGTTCACCAGTTCCTGGCCCGTCCCGGCCTGCTCCTCCTGGAAGTGGGGGAGGGCCAGGCGGCAGAGGTCATGGAAATGTCCCGCAGGAGGGAAGTATTCGAAGATATATATACTTTAAAAGATTATCAGGACATTGAAAGAGTGGTGGCCTCCTTACGAGTTTAAAGGAGTAGCCACCTTTTTTATTTAAATATTCTTTCCCGTACTGGTAATGGAAAGCTTTCCGTGCTTAACACCCTTGATGCTGATAAGCTTTTCTGCCACCTTCTTGGCATCCCCTGCCTTTCCCTGGATCACCAGGACCTCCAGGCAGTTGAAGTGGTCCAGGTGGACGTGCATGGTGGAAAGGATCAGGTCGTGGAAATCGTGCTGCAGGTCGGTGAGGAGATCGCTCAATCCCTTCACGTGGTGGTCGTATACCAGGGTAATGGTTCCGGCCACCTCCTGGTCTTCATCCGCCCACTCCAGCTCAACCAGCTGGCTCCTGATAAGGTCCCGAATAGCCTCCGACCGGTTGTTGTAGCCCTTTTGCACAATCAGGCGGTCAAACTTTTCTAAAAGTTGCTCGTTCATGGAAATCCCAAATCTAATTAATTTGCTCATGGCAAACCTCCGGTATTTTTTAATATTTTCACCATATTTTTAATAATAATTCTTTTTAAAATTCCTTCTTCCTGCTATCCCCTTAACTCCTTCAAAAATTTATCATTTTCTATGTCTAAGGACCAAAAGTTTTGGCAATACTAACATAAAAGGAAAAAACAGCCTTGACAGAGGATGGGACCTGCCCCAGGGGTCTGACCCCGTCAAAGGAAGGAGGAAAAGCAATGCTTCCCCGTAAAGTAGAAATAAGCGGCGTAAATACATACAAGCTCCCCACTTTAACCAATAAAGAAATCCAGGAACTATTTACCAGGCTCCAGGAGGGAGAGGAATCAGCCCGGGAAGAACTGGTTAATGGCAATCTACGCCTGGTTTTAAGCGTCCTGAAAAAATTTAACCGGAGGGGTGAACAGGTGGATGATCTGTTCCAGGTGGGCTGCATCGGCTTGATGAAAGCCATCGACAACTTTGACCGGGAACACGGGGTTCAGTTTTCCACCTACGCTGTGCCCATGATCATCGGAGAAATAAGAAGGTACCTGCGGGATAACACTTCGGTAAGGGTGAGCCGTTCCCTGAAGGTCCTGAGTCAAAAAATAATGCAGACCCGGGAAAAGCTTATTAAAAAGAACCAGGTGGAGCCTACCGTAGGGGAAATAGCCAGGGAACTGGGGATTTCCCGGGAGGAGGTAGTTCTTGCCTTCAATGCCAACAGTGATCCCGTATCCCTTAATGAGCCCCTCTTCCATGACTCCTCGGATCCCCTCTGTGCCATGGATATGATAAAAGACCAGAAGCAGGATTCTAACCTCTGGGTGGAGGACCTGGCCATTGAAGAAGCCATGGCCAAGCTACCCCCCCGGGAAATCCAGATCATGAAAATGAGATTTTACCAGGGAAAGACCCAGATGGAAGTGGCCGAGGAAATAGGAATTTCCCAGGCTCAGGTATCCAGAATAGAAAAGGCGGCCCTGAAATTCATACGTATGCACCTGCAGGCGGAGGTGTAAAAATGAAAAAAGTTAAAATTAAAATATTCCTGTTAACAGTATTGATATTATTGGTTATGGTAACCCTGGCGGCTCCCTTAAATTCACGGAGTTATTTCCGGGAAGAAGGAGCTTCCCCGGAGGAAGAGGTTATAAGGTTTCATGTGATGGCCCACAGTGATCATCCCCGGGAACAGGAGGTAAAAAACCGAGTAACCCGGGAGATCCTGAAAGAGATGGGCCAGGTTCTGGAAGAAGAAGAGTTCTCCCACCAGGCCCGGAAAAAAATAGGGGAACAAATCCCGGCCTTGGAAGAGTTGGCCTACCAAATTATACAGGAAGAAGGTATGTCCCATCCTGTAGAAGCCCGTCTGGAAAATCATTACTTTCCCTCCCGCCAGTACCATTACGGTTATTTTCCTGCAGGGGAATATGAGGCCTTGCGGGTAATTATTGGGGAGGGGGCAGGAGAAAACTGGTGGTGTGTCCTTTTCCCACCCCTGTGCTTTACCCATCCCCCCGAAGAAGAAATAAAGGAGGGGGAGGAAAAAATAAAGATGCGCTTCCGGTTGGTTCAGGTAATGGAAAACTTCTTCCCTGTTTCTTATCAGGCGGATAAAAAAGAAGAATAAATATTCAGAATATAGGGATATCTTTTGATATCCAATTTTTTTTTATTATAGAGAAGG
>SKLX01000037.1 GCA_007121375.1 Bacillota bacterium
GAAAAAGATTCCAGCCCAGTGGGAAATATTAAACTGGTAGTATATGGAGTTACTCCAGAAGGTGAAAAACAAATGATTGCTGGAGGAAATACCAATAACCGTGGTTATAGCAGTATTGACCTTAGCCATGTGGATCAGGAGAAGTATCAAAAAATAGAAATTAAAGGCTGGGATGGTAAACATACCTTTCATGAAATAGATTTGGAGCACTACTTTGACTTCCCTGTTTTTGTTCCAATTCCTGATGATGATGATGAAGAGGTAAGAGAAAGGCCCCACGATATAACCAGCATCGATTTTCCCGATGCAGAGGATCTGGAAAATGACCCTGATTCCTTTTCCTTCGAATCAGAGTCAAGGAATGGCACCCGTTGTATAAAGTCAAGACCAGATATATCAGTAAGAAATTTTAATTTCAGCCAGCTGGTTCGTACCCAGGAATCCCAGCTGGTAGAACAGGATGCCAAAAATGCTGCCAGGAGAAACCGGGAAGCAGTAACAGCCCCTGTGCCCATGAGGGAAAAGGATAACCCTGGAGCCAACTTAAGTGTTGTCGGTGCTGACATTATTAGCGGTAAGATTATAAATTACCGGCAGTACTGGCAGCCCGTTGCCCAGGGTCTGGGTAAACTTCTTTATAGTCTGGCCCTGGCACCACGGGAAGAAATGAAAATAGCCATGATTGACTGGAGAAGAACCGAAACAGCCAGATATAGGGAGGGTACTCGCTTTGGAGAAAGCTTGAGTGCTGATTTAAAAAGGGATACGACGGTTTCGGATATTGTAACCGGTAATATTGAGGAACAAACATGGGGAGGCAGTGAAGCAGAGGCATCTACAGAAGCAAGTAACAAGCCAGGCTGGTTGTCTTACGTGGCGGGTGGAGTAGCTGGCTTTGCCCTGGGAGGCCCTGCCGGGGCAGCCCTGGGGGTAGCCGCCGTACACTACGTCAGGCCTGATACAGGTGCTGATTCTTCTGCAGATATAAAGGCCTGGAATAATGCCGTAAGGAACATTTCTGCCCAGGCTGTTCATAAGGCATCAGATACCATAAGGCAAAGGGCTTCAGCCGTCCGGGACTTGAGGTCTACGGTGATAACTTCATCTACAGTAACCGAGCAGGAACACGTCAGGACAAGGACAATCAGAAACCAGAACCAGCATCATGCTATGACCATCCAGTACTACCAGGTTTTGGCCCACTACCGGGTAAAAACTGAGGCTGTCTCGGAACAGGATGTCTTGATGGTCCCCTATGCTATTGACCATGATATATTTGGTGACCTGCCACATTTTAACAAGTTTATTATTGACCCCCATAGTTTTGCTATTACCCGCTTTTGCTTGAAGTATCCTGAAGCTATTCGCCTGGTCCTTCCCCGGAACTTGAAGGGTGGAGTAGATGCACTTCAACGGTTGGTTTATGATAAGGATGAGTACGAAGATCCCCAAATAACAGCTTCTAGATGGGTAGTTTTCTGTAAAAAAGGCATGGATGACAGTGTTAGCCTGGCCCTTAAGACACCCTACGGATTAATTCCCCTTAGGGCCAGGGACAGAAACCTGACCCTTTTTAGTTCTCCCAGGGTAGCCCTGGACCAGGTGGAGGGTATTCACCTGAACCTTGATATAAACCGTGTTATTTCCAAGCTTTCTCAATCTTCCTCCTCTAGCAGGTTAATGGATTATATATTTGGGCGAAATGAAGAGCAGCCTTTTAAAAGGGATATTGGCCCTATCCATTTGACTGCCTACCTGGATCCTTCCCGTTATCTTAGATCTAGCAGAAGAACCTACATTTTTAATGAAACAGAGGAGGGAACCTTTGATATTAATAATTCTGTACTTAGCCTTGATTTAGATCAAGCTAATCTCCAGGATATTATGAACAAGAGGGCAACTCCCCAGGGGGCCGATTACGAAGCTGTTGAAAAAATGGTAATATGGATGCAGCAAAATCCCATGGTTGTCATGGAGGCTATCTGGTTGACAGAGGACTCCCATGAACGGGCTCTGCGCTTTGACAGGTTAAGATATGGTAACAAAGCCCTTCTTAATATAATTGAAAATCAGCCTTTGGGAGTTGACGGAAACTATGTGGCTTTTCGCCTGGCTCCCAACTTGAGGTTTTCTCCTCCCATTGATATGAGCAAAGTGCCTAAAATCAATTCCGTTATATCCGTACCTACGGATGGAGTTTTTGCTGAAACCTATCTTTCCTGTAATATAGCTACGGAAAAACGGGATATGACCAGGCAAATTGATGAATCAAAAGCCATGCCCTTTGCTGCTCCTGACATCGAGCCCATCAGCACTGCCGTAAGAAGTGGTGCTGATATACCTGAGCCAACGGCTCTACCTTCCTCTATAATTAATTTGCAAAATGTACCTGACTTGCCGGGCACCAGTATGGGCAATATCCTGGAAGCTCTAAAAACTCCTTCTCCCTTCCATGATTTAAGCTTTGGTGGAGAAACCATGAAGGCGGTACAAACCTTGGCAGAAAAGGCACTGGAAGCAGATGCAGAAAAACAGAAGAAGATACTGGAAACTATAACCGAACTATCCAAGCTGGCTTCCCAGGTTGCCATGGCTTCCATGGGTGTAAAGCCTCCAGGTTCTGGTAAAGATGATGGAGGAGCTGATTCCTCCGGAAAAGACTCTTCTGCAGGTAGCAGCAAGACTCCAGAAGCTAAAATGGCGGCTACTCTCCGGGAAACCAACCCGGACCTTATTCGCAATCATTACCTTGTAATCCAGGAAATCGTCGAAGAAGGCTTTATTAGCCTGGAGGAAGGAACTGGCGTAATTAAAGCTTTGCTGGGACTTTTTAACGGTGCAGTAAGTGATGAAGTTGAAGAAGAAGTCGAGGAATCTGAAGATGCCACGGATGAAAATGCAGAGGAGTAAAGAATATAAAAGATTTTATTAAAGCTTAAAAGGCCGGAAAAAAATTCCGGCCTTTTTCTTTATTTCGGGATATCACCCCCGGGGCTATTATCCTTTTTTATGGTGTTATAAATACTAATAAAATAAAAATGATGACTATGATTACAAAGAGGATGAACCTGGTTTTCATAGTTAACTCTTTGCCTGTAAGGGGAGTGTAAAAGAAATCTAAAAATAAAGAAATGGAAACAAATACTATTAGCAAAAATATATTATAATTCATAAAAACCCTCCCGTCTTTTTCCCTGGCCCGCACAATTAAGTTGTTTATTTTATAATTAATACCCTTTAATCCTTTACACTTAAAACGGCCATAAAGGCTTCCTGGGGAATTTCTACACTGCCCACCTGCTTCAAACGCCTTTTACCCTTCCTCTGCTTTTCCAGGAGTTTCCGCTTGCGGGTAACATCCCCCCCGTAACACTTGTCGATGACATTCTTCCGCAGGGCTTTAATTGTTTCCCGGGAAATAACCTTGTTCCCGATAGCAGCCTGGAGAGGAATATCAAATAGATGGCGGGGAATAACTTCTTTAAGCTTGTTAATCATATCTTTTCCCCGCTGGTAAGCCCGGTCCTGGTGGGCTATAAAGGACAGGGCATCTACTTTTTCCTGGTTTATGAGAATATCTACCATAACCAGGGGAGAAGTAAAATAACCCAGGTACTCATAATCCAGGGAGGCATAACCTCTGCTCCTGGTCTTTAGAAGATCAAAAAAATCATAAACTATCTCGGCCAGGGGGAGGCTGTAGGTCAGGGTTGCCCTCCCTGAATCCAGGTATTCCATATTTTCAAACTTACCCCTTTTTTCTTCACAAAGTTCCATTACGCTGCCAATGTATTCTCCCGGCACCAGGATACTGGCCCGAACAAAGGGTTCTTCAATCCTTTCTATCTCCCCTATCCCGGGGAAATTGGCCGGATTATCAATGTACTGGACTTCTCCCTCCTTGCGGGTAACCCGGTAGGCCACATTGGGAGCGGTAACCAGAAGGTCCAGGTCATACTCCCTCTCCAATCGTTCCTGGACAATTTCCATATGCAGCAGGCCTAAAAAGCCGCACCGAAAACCAAATCCCAGGGCTGCAGAGTTTTCTGGCTCATAAGTCAGGGCAGCATCATTTAATTTTAGTTTTTCCAGGGCTTCCCGGAGATCTTCAAACTGGGCATTATCCAGGGGAAAAAGCCCGCAAAAAACCATAGGAGTGGCAGGCTTGTAACCCGGGAGAGGAGAAGTAGCCGGGTTATCGATATTAGTAATGGTGTCTCCTACCTGAGCTTCATCAACAGCTTTAACGCCCGCTATAACATAGCCTACTTCTCCCGAGGTGAGGACTTCTACGGGAGTCATGATGGGACGAAATATCCCAATTTCACTGATTTCAAAGACTTTTCCCGTATTCATGAATTTAATCTTATCTCCCTTCCCCAGGGCACCCTCCTTAACCCGGGTATAGGCAATAACACCCCGGTAAAGATCGTAATGGGAATCAAACACCAGGGCCCTCAAGGGAGCATCATCAGCATCTTCCGGAGGCGGCACCCTGTCCACCACTGCTTCCAGCACTTCTTCTATTCCTACCCCTTCCTTGGCGGAGGTTAATATGGCCCTGGAGTCCTCCAGGCCCAGCAGGTCCTCCAGCTCCTTCTTTACCTTTTCCGGATCCGCATTGGGAAGGTCTATTTTATTGATCACGGGTATTATCTCCAGCTCATGCTCCAGGGCTAACAAGGTATTGGCCAGGGTCTGGGCTTCAATACCCTGGGCGGCATCCACCACCAGGAGGGCCCCTTCACAGGCCGCCAGGCTCCGGGATACCTCATAGCTGAAATCCACATGGCCCGGGGTATCTATCAGGTTCAGAACGTATTCTCCTCCCCCTTCAGGCCGGTAAACCAGGCGCACCGCCTGGAGCTTGATGGTTATACCCCTTTCCCTTTCCAGGTCCATCTGGTCCAGGACCTGATCCTTCATTTCCCGGCTGGTAAGGGTCCCCGTCTTTTCCAGGAGCCGGTCCGCCAGGGTGGACTTTCCGTGGTCTATATGGGCTATTATGCAAAAATTCCTTATATTTTTTCCTTTGATGTCCTTATCTCCTCTACTTTTCATTAAATGTTTTTCCTCTCCTGTAAACATAATCAATTCTCCAATAACTTATTATAGCACCAGGTTAAAGGTTAATACAACCTTTACAGAAAATCACCCCTAAAGGACCAGGAAAAGAAGTTATTTAGTGCCTCCAGTGGATCCTTGCCTTCTTTAAAAACTCCTTCACTTCATTTCGGTGCTCTATATGTTCTTTAGCTGCTTCCCTCAATTTTTCCACCAGCAGGGGATTTTCCATGGGCTCTTTAAGCCGGGGCATCCCCTTGGCATACTCCACCACACTGTCTGCCGTTACTTCCTTGCCGTACCTTTCCAGCCGCTTAATTATTAAGTCCGCCAGATAGTCCGAAAACTTCATCTTAATTTACCTCCCCTTACCAAATATTTTACCCCAGGTTAATCCTAAAAGCAAAGTTCCACAAACTTAAATTCCTCCACATCCACCAACCCCCGGTCTGTTATCCTCAAGTGAGGTATCACGGGAAGGGCTAAAAAGGACATGGTCATAAAGGGAGAGGGAAGCTGACATCCTATCTGCCGGGCTGTCTCCAGGAGTCTTTCATGACGAGCCGCTACTACCTCTACCTCCTCCTGGGACATAAGACCCGCCAAAGGCAGGGGTAAATCGGCCAGGACCTCTCCCCCGGAAACCACGGCCAGCCCTCCTCCCATTTCTGCTATCCTGAGGGCTGCCGCCTCCATGTCTTCTTCCTGGCCTATTAAAATGAGGTTGTGACTGTCATGGGCCACGGTAGAAGCCAGGGCTCCCTCCAGGGGGCCAAAACCTTTAACCAAACCTAAGGCTATATTACCATTTTTCCCATATCTTTCTACCACTGCTACCTGATTAATATCTTTATCCTCCAGGACTTCTTCCGGAGAAACCAGCAGACTTGAAGTTAAAATCTGGCGGGGGAAAACTTGTATAACCCGAACCCGGCAGGCCGATGAAGGCACTTCTACTGACAATTTACCCTTTAAACTGGGGAGCTTAACCGTCTCCATCAGTTTCTTTTCCCTGGGGGTTACCTTATTCCCTATCTTCTTTTCTGCCTCCCACAGGATTTCTCCCCCCTGGACCACCAGCTTGCCCCTTTTAAAAACTTTTTCCACCTGGAAATCCTGGAGGTTATTTACCACCACCAGGTCCCCCTGGTATCCCGGGGCCACAGCACCCAATTCGGAGAGCCTGTAATGGGTAGCAGGGTTTATGGTAACCATCTTTATCCCTAAAACCGGATCCAGCCCGGCAGCAACCCCTTTTCGTAAAATCTGGTCCACTTCTCCCTCGTAGAGCAGATCCCCCGGGTGCCGATCATCACAGCAAAACATTATATGGGGTGAGTTCTTCTCATTAATTAACGGCAGCAGGTCCAAGAGGTTCCTGGCAGCAGAACCTTCCCGAATAAGGACTTTCATGCCCAGCCTAAGTTTTCCCAGGGCCTCCTCCACCCGGGTGCATTCATGATCCGTGGTTATTCCGGAACTAATATATGCATTTAACTCCCTACCTTCCAGGAGAGGAGCATGTCCGTCTATCAGTTTACCCATTTTCCGGGCTGCCCTTAGCCTGGCCATTACCTGGGGGTCCTGGAAACAAACCCCGGGAAAGTTCATCATTTCCCCCAGGGCAGGACTTTCCCCGTATAACTTAAAAGCCTCTTCAATTTCTTCCTGGGAAAAATGTCCACCCGTCGTTTCCATGTGGGTAGCAGGAACACAGGAAGGAATGGTATAGTATATATCCAGGGGCAGGCCCCGGGAGGCCTCCAGCATATATAATAGACCTTCCATACCGGCAGCATTCACTATTTCATGGGGATCAGCCACCACCGCCGTGGTGCCGTGAAGAAGGGCTGCCCGGGCAAAATTTTCAGGATTGAGCATGGTGCTTTCCAGGTGAATGTGGGCATCAATCAGGCCCGGGATAAGATACTTCCCTTGAAGGTCCAAAACTTCTTCCCCTTGAATGTAATCCCCCACCCCGGCTATCCATCCATTCTTTAAAGCCACATTAGCCTCCAGGACTTCTCCTGTAAAAACATTAACCACCAGGGCATTTTTCAACAAAAGGTCAGGGAGAACTTCTCCCCTGGCCACTTTAATAATTGCCTCCCTTTCCATAAATCGATTCCCCCTTTTATTTTCCTGCCCTTACCTGGTATAAACCCTTAGCCCTAACCCTTATAATATGTTAAAATAGGAAAAACAATGTTCAGAAAACCGCCTCCCGCCAAAGGTCCGGGAATATTATAACAGGTTTCACAGGTGTGAAAACTGCCACCGAGTTTACTGGGAGGGGACCCACTATGAGCAGATGAAAGAATTTGTTGACAAGATTCGAAGGGAGGAAAAACCCCTTGCAGGAAAAAAACATCCTTTTAACCAGTCGGCCGGGAATGGGTAAAACCACTGTATTGATTAAATTATCTCAACTATTAAAAAATGAGGCCGCAGGCTTTTATACCCGGGAGATTCGCCAGCATAACCGCCGCCAGGGCTTTGAAATAGTATCTTTAAAGGGAAAAAGTAAAGTTTTGGCCCATGTAGATTTTCCCTCCTCCCGGTACCGGGTAAGTAAGTACGGAGTTAAACCGGAAAACCTGGAGGAATTCCTGGCAGAAATAAAGGAAGTCCTGGATAATAAAGAAAGTAAATGCCTCCTTATAGATGAAATCGGGAAAATGGAACTTTTCAATGAAAAGTTCAAGGAAAGGGTAGAGGAGGCTGTAGATTCAAGGCTGCCTGTAATTGCCACCATCATGTCTAAGAAAGACCCTTTCTGCGATGCTTTAAAAAAGCGCCCCGATGTCAAAGTTATTGAAGTAACAGGGGATAACAGGGATGACCTCCCCCAGTATCTTTATAAGTGGGTAAAATCCCTATACTCTTAATTTCGACGAAACGAAATTTTTTCCTTTACTATAAATATTTCTTAATTCTCTCCGCCATACATTACCTTTACCTCAGCTCAACCCTTTCACTTTTTTTACACAAAATCAAAGGGTTATATTTATGAACATAGAAACATATTAAGGAGAATAAGGAACCCAAAAGCAAGGGAGGTAAATATCATGAAGGAAAATACCCTGGAAAGAGCCCTCCAGGCAATCAGAGAATATTACCAGGACCAGGGGATGGCCAATGAATTAGGCTTTGGCCAGCGCCCTGCCCTCCTTATCGTGGATTTTCAACAGGGGATCACAGATCCCGGGCGTCCAGGGGGATGTAATCTGGATGATCCCATTGAAAATACCCTGGTTCTTTTAAACAAAGCCCGGGAGAAAAAAATACCCATTTTTTTCTTTACCTTATCTTACCACCCCACCCTCTTTGACGGGGGAATGCTGGTAAAGAAGGTTCCCCTCCTTTCCAATTTTAAATACGGCACCGACAACGTAAACCTGGATCCCCGGCTAAAGCCTGAGGCTGATGAACCGATAATAATAAAAAAATATGCTTCCTGTTTCCACGAAACTCTCCTTTCCACCCTTTTAACGTTGAAGCAGGTTGACACCCTGATTATAACGGGATGTATTACCAGCGGCTGCATCAGGGCTACGGCCAATGATGGACTGCAGAATGGATTTCGACCCATTATACCCCGGGAATGTGTAGGAGACCGGGCTCAAATTCCCCATGAAGTCAACCTTATGGACATCCATGCCAGGTGCGGTGATGTTCTGCCTTTGGAGCGGGTAATAGATTACCTGGACTCTTTATAACCCAAAAAATAAGCCAGTAAGGGCAGAAAGGAGTTTAACATGAAGGATATTCAGGTTAAAGATATCATGAATACTGATGTGGTATACGTAAAACCCCAGGACTCTTTAAAAAAAGTAGTTCAAATTTTAGACAAGCACAATTTTAAAGGCCTGCCCGTGGTAGATGAGAAAAAAAAGGTAGTGGGCATTGTTACCGAGAGGGATATCCTTAAGTACACCCGCTGGGTGATAGGCCAACCTGTTAAAGACCTGCGTCAGCTTTTCCGTGAAGGAGAGGAGGAAGTGGCTAAATCCGAGCATGCTGTGGGGCAAAGGGCCGTGGATGTGATAGAGCTGGTAGCCTCCGTAACAGTAGGAAACCTTATGACCGAGGCTGTGTTTGTTGAAAAGGGAGACCTCCATGTTTTAAAACTGGTAAAGATGATGAACGAAAATGACATTAACCGGATACCCATCGTCAATGAAAGGAAAGAACTCATCGGGATTGTTACCCGGGAAGACATACTGAAGGTTTTTGAAATGTGTTTTGAGAACTACCAGGATTCTTAAATGATTGGAGGTAATAAACCATGAAAAAAGAATACTATGGGGGTTCCTATAATGTATTGTCCCAAAAGGATATTGTTGAAATTCATGAAACCTCCATGAAAATATTATGGGAAGTAGGCTTTGACCTTACTTATGTCCCCGCCCTGGAACTCCTTGAAAAAAACGGTGCCACCGTAGACTGGCAGAAAAAAAAGGCTTACCTGCCGCCAAAACTTGTTTCTCGCTGTATTAAACTGGCCCCCTCGGAAATCACCTTTTACGGGCTGGAGGAAGGAAAGGAAATAGTACTGGGGGGAAGCCGGGTCCATTACGGCACAGGAGGAGTCGCCCTTTATGTCCTGGAAACTGACCGGGAAAGAAGACCTGCCCTTCTTCAGGATATTGCTTCCTTTGCCCACCTATCCGATAAACTGGATTATGTGGATTTTTATATAATACCTACCAACCCTTACGATATTAACATTAACAGCCTGGACATTAATTGTTTCTACCAGGCCCTTAGAAATACCGGCAAGCCGGTAATGGGAGGGGTGTTCAGTAAAAAGGGCCTTCAGAGGGTCATCGAGCTTTCTTCCCTTATAGCGGGGGGTATGGAAAAGCTTCAGGAAAGGCCTTTTGTTGGGTTTATAACCTCCATTACCAGCCCCTTGAAAGTAGAAGACGACCGGGCAGAAATTTTATTCGAAGTAGCCAGGCACGGCCTACCCCTGGTAATTACTGCCGCTCCCATAGCCGGAGCCACCTCACCCCTTACCATGGCCGGGACTCTGGCCCAGCAAAATGCCGAATCTCTGATAGGAGTTGTCCTGGCTCAGCTGGTCAATCCTGGAACTCCTGTGTTTTACAGTGCTGTTCCCTGCACCATGGATATGCGTTCCGGCTCTTTTCTCATGGGCAGTATCCAATCAGGATTAATGAATGCCGCCGTTAGCCAGCTTTCATACCATTACCACCTTCCCAGCTATATTACCGTGGGAGTGGCTGACTCAAAGCTACCCGATGCCCAGGCAGCTTATGAAAGTGCTACCACCTGTATGCTCTCGGGACTGGCGGGAGGCAATTTTATTCACCAGGCCTTCGGCCTTCTGGATGGAGCTTTAACCATCTCCTATGCCAAATTTGTTATAGATAATGATATTGTAGGAAAGTGCCTGCGGGCCCTGAAGGGTATCGTTATAAATCCCGACACTCTGGCCTTTGATGTTATTGCTAAGGTTGGAGAAGAAGGGGGAGACTTTTTAACCCAGAAACACACTTTAAATCATTTACACACCGAGGAATATATACCTAAGGTTAGCTTCCTCCAGGACTATGAAACCTGGGTCAAAGTAGGGGAAAAGGATGCCTGGCTTAAAGCTGAAGAAATCGCTAAACAAATCCTGGAGGAACCCGGGGAAACCTATATTCCCCAGGAAGTGGATAACAAAATTCAATCCCGGTTCCAGGAGCTGGTCCAGCTTAATAGTGTAATGGCCTGATTTCCTCTACCCCTTAACATGTTATTTACCCTTCCCCAGAAGGGTTTTACTTTTTATAATAATCCCCCAGGGAAGAATACCTTGCCGACAAGAGGATCAGGCTCCTCAAGGTCCGGGAATCCACGGCATGGTGCCACATTTTTTCAAACCTTTCCTCCTGAAGAATCTCCTGGATAAAATATAAAAGGCGCAGCTGCAGGTCCTTATCTTCTTCCCGTCCCACCAGGATAATAACTCCCTTGACCTCAGGGACCTCTTCCCCGAACTTAATACCCTTTTTGTTTCGGGTAATTAACAGGAAGGGCTTTTTTGCCTCTTCCAAAGAAAGGTGAAGGATAACGGCATTTTTCTTAATTTGCGGAATTATCTCCCGGCACTTTTTTAAAAGCTGAACATGTAAAAAATCCCGGCTAATACCCAATTTTTCTGACATTTTAGCTGAAGCTTCCTCCAGAAATTCTTCCAGGGAAAGGACTTCTTCAAAATCAAGAACAAGGCTATCCTCGATAATTTCCTCCGATTCAACCTCTACCTGGTCCCTTTCTTCAATTATTTTCTTCAGCTCATATTCCAAAAGGCCTTCCGTCAGTTTCTCATCGGTTATGTTTTCCAGTATGTGGGCCAAGGCACTCTCCCACCTTCCTTTAAAGCGACCATAGAAAAAATAGACCAAAAAACCTACCAGGATAAATAGAAGGCTGTTAAGAATTGCCTCCATGCCCATCCCCAAAATCAAAACAATAAAACCAATTATGCCTGTAATTTGCAACCAGGGATAAAGGGGAGCCCGATAGGTAGGCCAGTAATTGGCCAGGCGGCTTTCCCTGATTACCACTAGGGACAAGTTAGCCAAAATATAGGTTAAAATCATTACTGTAGAGGCAGCCTTCACCAGGGCCTCAAAGTCCAAAAGAATGGCCCCTATAATTATTAAGCCGGTAATAAGGACCGAAGAATAGGGTGTGCCAAATTTATGGTGCACTCGGGAAAAAACTCCCGGGAAAAGGCCATCCCTGCTTAACCCAAGGGGGTAACGGGAAGCAGACATGATCCCTGCATTGGCTGTGGAAGCAAAAGCCAGAATGGCTGCAACCCCTAAAGCAATGGCACCCATTGAACCAAGGAATGCTTCAGCTCCATCGGAAAGGGGGGTTAGGGAATCATTTAAAACCTGGTGATCTAAAAGACCCGATGTAATAAGGACTGCTGCTACATAAAAGGCACTGACTACTCCAAAGGCCAGGAAAATTCCCAGGGGGATATCACGGGAAGGGTTGGTAACCTCTTCAGATATACTCGCAACCTGTAAAAGCCCCCCATAGGAGACAAAAACCAGGCCGGCTGCAGAAAATACTGCCATCACTCCCTGGGGAGCGAAGGGCTGGTAACGGATCGGGTCCACATAGAATATGCCCCCCACCACATAAAAGGCTAACAAGGCTAACAGGCCAAATACCATAATCAGCTGGGTTTTACCCGAAGCCTTAACTCCAATAATATTAAAAAGGGTAAAAAAAACACACAAGACAATGCCTGCTACCTGGGGATCTACCTCCACAATCATGGCCGTAAAGGTGGACATACCCACCAGGGCGAAGGCACTCTTTAAACTTAAAGACAGCCAGCTCAAGATAGCCGCCACGGTACCCGCCATGGGACCCAGGCTCCGGGTAATAAAAAAGTAATCTCCACCGGCCCGGGGCATGGCGGTAGCCATCTCGGCAATGCTTAATATAGCCGTCATGGATAAAAGCCCTGCCAGGAGATAAGAAAGGACTACCGCTGGTCCTGCCTGGGAATGGGCATAACCGGGCAAAATGAAAAGGCCTGAGCTGATCATGGCCCCAGCGGCAATGGAAAATATGTGGATCATACTAAGGTTCTTTTTCAGTTCCATATCTCCACCTCCCCTCCAAAATCCGGATTTACCATATAAATGAACCCTTTATCCATGTAAACCCATCAGGGCCATTAAAGCAGAGAGGAAAGATACAGTCAAAGGAATGGTCAGGGTATCCAGGCCCTTTTTAGTTAAAGCTTCTACTACTCCTCCTGCCAGGGACAAGATAAAAGCCCCGGCCAAAAGGCCCCCCGGGGAAATATCCGTCATAAAATACCAGCTTACAATAAGGGCTGGCCAGGAGGTAAGAACAAAGGCCAGGAACCCCTCCAGGCTCTTACCTTCATCAAAGGGGGGCTGGGGCAGGTTCCTTTTACCGTACTTCTTGCCCAGGAGGGCTGCCGCCGCATCCCCCACTCCCCAAACCACAATTCCTGTGGCCACATGATACTTCCACCCCGGCCCCAGGCCTCCCCAAAAAAAGGCGATTAGCCCGGAAAATACTATTCCCGCATAAAATAGCTGCTGGGGTATCTGACTTTCCCGAGGTATTCTGTCAAAAAACTTACTTTTAATCCAGGGTATTTGCCGCAAGACATAGGATAAATAAGATCCCGGTAAAAATAAGACTGCGGCGGTGGCTGCCGACACATACCAGGTTTCAAAGACATATAAAAAAAGGAAGATGGATAAACTCCCCAGTATGTGATAAGATTTTCTAACTATTTCGGGGGGATAACCCGGAACAAAGCCTAACAGGATATTTCCCCCCACCACTGCCCCGTAATATATTATAATAATTAATATTCCTGCCAGGTCCTTTTCTACCATAGCCAACCCCTTCCCTGCCATCCATTAAATGAAATGATAGGTTCTAACTCCGGCGAAGAGCCTTCTCACGCAAATTACGGTCAAGGATTTTTTTGCGCATGCGGATAGATTCCGGGGTTACTTCAATTAATTCATCCTCTTCGATATACTCCATGGCCTGCTCCAGGGTAAAAACTACCGGTGGAGTCAGTCGAATTCCTTCATCAGCGGCACCGGCCCTAATATTGGTAAGCTGTTTTTTCTTGCAGGGATTAATATCCAGGTCCCCGGGCCGGGAATTTTCTCCTACTATCATTCCCCCATAAACATGGTCCCCAGGCTTAATAAAAAGGGCTCCCCGGTCTTCCGCCTGGAATATACCATAAGCGGTGGCTTCGCCATCCACTGAAGCAACAAGAACCCCGTGTCTCCTACCAGGAATCTGTCCTTTCCAGGGACCGTATTTATCAAAGAGATGGTGCATAATACCCTCTCCCCGGGCTTCCGTCAATAACTCGGAACGAAACCCCATTAATCCCCGGGCAGGTATTACAAATTCAAGCTTAACACTGTGTTCTCCTGCCGGCTGCAGGTTAATCATTTCCCCCCGCCGCAGGCCCAGGCTTTCAATAATGCGCCCGGAATAAATCCTGGGCAGAATAATAAAGACTCTTTCGTAGGGCTCCCAGAATTCTCCCTCCACTTCCTTCAAAATAGGAGCAGCCCTGGAAATTTGCAGTTCATAACCTTCCCGGCGCATGTTTTCTACCAGGATGCCCAGGTGTAAATCTCCCCGTCCCGATACTTGAAAAGTATCAGGAGAATCCCCTTCTTCTACCTTGAGGCTAACATTGGTTTCCGCCTCTTTTAATAAGCGGCTTCGCAGCTGGCGGGAGGTAACATATTTGCCTTCTTTACCGGCAAAAGGGCTGTCGTTGGTCATAAAATCTATCCTCACCGTAGGTTCATCAATAGAAAGCATGGGTAAAGGAGAAGGATTCCCGGGACCGCTGATGGTTTCCCCGATATAGACCCCACTTATTCCTGCCACGGCTACTATATCCCCGGCATAAGCCTTATCCGTCTCCCGGCGCTCCAGGCCCTGGTAGGTCCACAGCTTGCTAATTTTATGGGTCTCCACCCGGCCATCCCTCTTGCAAAGGCTGATGGCCTGTCCTGATCCCAGGGAACCATGGAGGATCCTGCCTATACCAATTCGGCCCACATAGTCATTGTAATCCAGGGTATTGATCTGCAACTGCAGTTTTCCCCGGGGGTCTCCCTGGGGAGGAGGGATCTCGTTAAGAATAAGGTCAAATAAGGGCTGCAGGTCCTCCCCCGCCTCATTAAAATCTAAGGTGGCCGTCCCCTGGAGAGAAGAGGTATAAACTACTGGGAAATCCAGCTGCCAGTCCTCGGCTTCCAGTTCTACAAACAGGTCAAATATTTCATTTAAAACTTCATCGGGGCGTATATCGGGACGATCTATCTTGTTAATAGCAACTATAATACGAAGCCCCACCTGTAAAGCTTTCCGCAGGACAAACTTGGTCTGGGCCATGGGCCCATCAAAGGCATCCACCAGGAGCAGGGCCCCATCCACCATGCGCAGGACCCGCTCTACTTCCCCTCCAAAATCCGCATGACCCGGTGTGTCTACAATGTTAATCTTGGTATTACCGTAATTAACTGCCGTGTTTTTGGAAAGAATGGTAATGCCCCTTTCCCGCTCCAGGTCGTTAGAATCCATTACCCGTTCAACCACCTTCTGATTTTTCCTGAATATTCCCGACTGGCGCAAAAGGCCATCTACCAGGGTGGTTTTACCATGGTCAACATGGGCAATAATAGCGATATTTCTGATATTCTCTCGTCTAATTCCTTCCAAACTCTTTGCCTCCATCTTTTTAAGAATTCAATTCTTCCTTCCTCTTTTTGGCTAACTTAAAAATCTTCTCTACTGCTTCCCCGGCTCCCTCTGCCCGGGGAATAATCTCTTCCCCCCGGGGGTTTTTGATATCCCAGGTTTTAAGGCCCACCACAGGAACCCCCGCCTTTAAAGAAAGGCCTATTTCGGAAAGGGTGCCATAGCCACCGCAAAGGGCAATCACCCCGTGGCAGGAACGGGCAATCACTGCATTTCGGGCATCATTTAACCCTGTAACGATGGAATAAGTCAGGTAGGGGTTTTGGTCTTTCCGGTGGGTACCGGGTAAAACTCCCAGGACCACTCCCCCCTCCTGGCGGGCTCCCCGGGAAGCTCCTTCCATTATCCCTCCCCGGCCGCCGCAAAGGAGAACAGCCCCTCTCCTGGCAATCTCCCGGCCCACTTCTTCTGCCAGCTGGTATTCTTCGGAACTACAGTCCCCTGCTCCGATAATTCCAATATAGTACAAAATTACGCCCCCTTAACCCCTAATAGCCCTTTAAACTCCTAAGGATAGTATAACATATACTTCAACTTAAAAAATAAAAGTGGCAGGAAAAATAAGGATTCCATAGAAGGAGTTTAATATATTTTTATTTAAAAGAACATTTCTCCTGAAAGAAATTCCTTTGTCTTTTGGTGTTTGGGGGAACGGAAGAAGGTGTCCTTATCCCTTGCTTCCACAATGCAGCCCTTGTCCATCAAGCATATCCGGTGGCCTACCCTCTTGGCCTGAAAGTGGTTATGGGTTATCCATACCACCGTTGGTTTTTCCTGGAAGGTATATTTTAAAACCATTTCCTCAATAATCTTTATATTCCCCGGATCCAGGTTGGCCGTAGGTTCATCCAGCAAAAGGACCTGAGGTTTAAAAATCAGGGCCCGGGCCAGAGCAACCCTCTGGGCCTCTCCCCCCGAAAGGGTTTCACTCCTCTGCTTAATAAGGTTCGTAAGGCCTAGCTCCTCCACAACCCCCATGACTTTCTCTTTATCTATTATTTCCTTCCTTATTTTTAAAGGATAAATTATGTTGTTCCACACCGTATCCTTTAAAAGGGCCGGCCTTTGAAAAACGGTAGTAATCTGGCGCATGGCCTCTAAAGGAGGCAGGTAATTTTGGGATGTATATTTTTTATTCCCGTATAAAACTTCCCCTTCATCAGGTTTTTCCAAAAAATTTAAAAGGCGGAGGAGGGTAGTCTTCCCCGCACCGCTGGGACCCAGAAGACAAAAGATTTCCCCTTTATAAAGGGAAAGCTCATCTATATAAAGCTTAAAGCCTTTGTATTCCTTTTTGAGGCCCCTTATTTTATAACTCATCTCCATATCCTGTCACCTTTCCCTAAACTAAAACATCTTTATCTATTCAAACATATGCCTCTTTTGCAAGTAAATCATAGAGAGATTGGCGATAAAAGTAATAGTTAACAGTATTATGCCAAAGGCTATGGCTACTCCGAAATTGCCCTGCCTGGTCTCCAGGACTATGGCCGTGGTAAGGACCCGGGTTTTACCTTCAATATTTCCTCCCACCAGCATAACGGCCCCTACTTCCGAGATGATGGCACCAAACCCGGCAATTATGGATACCAGAACCCCTACCCGGGCTTCCTTGATGGCGGCCCAGGAGGCTTGAAGTCCGGTAGCCCCCAGGGCTTTTAACTGTTTCATCAGGTTTTTATCCACCGACATGACTGCCGCCATGGTAAATCCTGCTACCATAGGAAAGGAAATAATGGTTTGGGCGGTAATAATGGCCCGGGTGCTGAAAAGCCAACCCAGGTGGCCCAGGGGACCTACCGCTGAATACAAAAGAAAAACGAAAAGACCTATAACTACAGGGGGAAAACCCATCCCTGTATACAAAAGAGCTGTCACCACAGGTTTCCCCTTGAAATTGGTAAGGCCTAAAAGGGTGCCCAGGGGCACCCCAATGATAGTTGCAAAGAAAAGGGCTACCCCCGTTATCCGCAGGGAAAGTCCAATTATATCATAGACGTACGGATCAAAAGTAAAAAGTAGTTTTAAGGATTCTGCCAGGCCTTCCATTTATAGACCTCCTGCATCATTTACTATACTCTACCTTTGCATCCGGGAAAAAGAGGGGCTGACCGTATTTTTCTATACCGAACTCCCCAATCTTTTCCTGGACTTCCGGAGAGGTAATATACTCTACCAGGTTCAGGGCATCTTCATGGTTTATGCCCCCATGCTTGTCAGGGTTAACGGGAATAATCCCGTAAGGGTTAAACAGTTCTTCATCCTCTTCAAAAACTATTTCCAGGTTGGCCAGGTTTCCCTTCATGGTCAGGTAGGTTCCCCGGTCTGCCACAGTATAACCCCTCATTTCATTGGCAGCCACCAGGGTATCACCCATTCCCTGTCCTAATGAGTTATACCATTCCCGGTGATTATAGTCATCTATACCGGCTACCTCCCATAGACTTGTTTCTTTAACATGGGTACCGGAATTATCCCCCCGGGAAAGGAAATTCATGCCTTCTTCTTCCATAATGTCTACCATGGTGTTTAATGCTTCTGTTATATCCTGGCTATCATATATATCCTGGGAACCTTCTTCCGGCCCCACCAGGATAAAATCGTTATACATGACATCCCAGCGCTCGGTGCCGTGGCCTTCTTCCACGAACTTATCTTCCAGGTCCCGGGCATGGACCAGGATAATATCACAGTCTCCCCTCTTCCCTGTTTCAATGGCCTGGCCGGTACCAAGAGAAATAACCTCCACCTTGACATTGTATTTTGCCTCAAACTCCGGAATAATCTCATGCAACAGGCCAGAATCATAGGTACTGGTGGTGGTAGCTAAAAACAAGGTGGTAGTCCCTTTATTAGAAATATCGCTGGGAGCAGGAGTAACCTGGTCATTAACCCCATCTGCCTGGCACCCCACCAAAAGGAGACCTAAGACCAAAACCATTAATAACCCGGCAAAAAAAGAGCTCTTTTTTATCTTTCTTCCCATCTTCAATCTCCCCCTCTCCAACCTTATGTTCCTTTATTCATAACGCCCTTCAAAAAATACCTTAAAGGAACAGCCTGTCCTTTAAGGGCATTTCAAATTGACCCCTTCTAAATAATCCGATTAACTATGCAAATTTATGTTACCTGGCTTTATGTAGTCGTGTGCATATCGCCTTTAAAAAAATTATACTTTAAGAATAAACCTGCTGTCAAGGTAAAGGGGGAAATAAAAAATGGGGGAATCTTTTATATCAGTCATTCTTTCCCTTCGATTAGGGAAAAGAGTGGCTCCCCGTACTTTTCCTGGCCAAAATTAACGATGATATTTTTCCCCTCCTCCTGGAGCCAGCGGACAAACTGGAGGGCTTCCTGGTAATTAACGGAGGAAAAGCGCTCGGGATTTATCACCATTAAGACAAAAATATTTTGCAGGAGTTTTTCTTCCTCCCTTTCTATCCCAGGGGCATAAAGGGCCATATCCTTCCTCTGGGCCAGCAGGTAACTGGCCCGGTCCACCAGGGTATAGGCACCCTTTGCGGCGGCCAGGTACAAAATTCCCAGGTTTCCCCCCACCCCTGGAGAAACCAGGTACCAACCCCCCTCAGGCTTCACCCCTGAAGCCTTCCATATCTCCTGCTCCCGCAGGTGAGTCCCCGACTGATCCCCTCTGCTGACAAACAAAGCCTTTTTGCGGGCGATATGCCGAAAGGTTTCCCTGATCCCCCCGGAGTTAAGGGAACAGATTCCCGCCGGGTCTGAGGAAGGACCCGCCACTACAAAATCGTTAGCCATGAGGGGGGTCTTCAAAGATCCCCATCCTTCCCTCATAAACTCTTCCTCCAGTTCCGGGGCATGGGTTAAAACCAGGTCCACCCGCCCTTCCCGGGCAATTTCCAGGGCCCGTCCGCTTCCCAGGGCAATATGCCGGACCAAAATGTTCCTGGCCCGGTAAAAGCTCTCCTCCAGCAGGTCCAAAAGGCCCGCCTCAATGGGCTCCATGGTGCTGGCCAGTAAAAGGTGGCCCCCCGGCTGGGAAACTCTTTCGGCCTCTACCGGCATTTCCCCCTTCTTTTCTCCCGAGGAGACCCTCAGGGACTGGAGCTGCCTTTCAATTTCTTCTCTAAAGGATTTATATTGAACAAGGAGGTCCCTGCCCTCCCGGGTAAGGGAAGTCCCCCCACCGGCAACTCCTCCCGCCTGTTTTTCCACCAACTGTAGCCCCATAGCCTTTTCTGCCTCTTTGATCAAGCCCCAGGCATAACGGTAAGAAAAGCCCAAACTGGAGGCAGCGCTGCTTATGGATCCCGTTACCATTATTCTATCAAGCAAATTAAAGAGGTTGTTACCGGATATACGTTTTTCCCCTTCTATTTCCAAGATTACTTTAAAGGAAGACCAAAAATCTTTTTTATCCAAAGCCTTCTCCCCTCTAATTTTAGTTATATCTTACCCCCGTTGTTATAACTGATCCAGATTAATACGCCTTAACAGTTGGGCATTAAGGGCTACGATTATGGTACTGGCAGACATGACGACGGCCGCCAGAGCCATGGGCATAATGAAGCCTACGGGGGCCA
>SKLX01000136.1 GCA_007121375.1 Bacillota bacterium
ATTCACCAGCCCCCTGTCCAGGTTCATTATATCCTCCACCCGGTATTCTTTTATAAGGCTGGTAAGCTTTTGGTCGAATTCCTTGCCCGCCTCATGATAGCCGGCGGGGGCTCCGGGTATCAAGCAGTGGGACAAATCTCCGCTGGCCAGTACAGCCACCTTCCTGTTCCTGGCAAAGGCTGCTTTTTGTATAGCCTTTCCCAGGGAATATAAATCGGAATAGCTTAAAAGTCCCATGGTAATATGGACAAAGGATCTTTCCACACCCGCTTCCTTTAAATAGTACATGGGCACCAGGGCACCATGATCCAGGTCCTTAGAAAGGTCGTATTTTTTTGACTCCTCTTCATCCATGATAAAAACAGGTAAATCCATTTGCCTGGCTTCTGCCAGTATAGATGTCATAAGTCCCTCATCATTAGGCACTTCCAATGCCACCTCAGGCACCCCAAATCGAGCCATGGATCCCTTAAGCTTTTCTCCTCCAAGAAAAGCCACCGCATTTCTAAATACAGGTCCATGGGGGCTTATGACCACAATCGTATCCGGTTGGGCCTTTTTAACCTCTTGAGCCAGAGTCTTCATGGCTTCCACCGTTTTTTCCACCTTTTTTATTTCTCCCCGGCCTATGTCAGGGATAATTAGGGGGGGATGGGGTGTTATACCGGCCATTACTATGCTATTCACATAATCCCTCCTCAAAGAAGCTTGTATACTTTTTAACTGCAAACTTTTATCAAATAATACTATATATGCCTTTAAAAATCAACACCAGACATTTTTCTTTAATATACCTTAAATATTTCCCTTTTCCTCCACAGGCAGCCCTTAATATTCCTGTAAGTAATTTATAACTCCGCCATAAATGGCCCAGGCAACCTTTTCCCGGTAGCCGGGAGTTTTTAAGAGGGAGGCCTCCCGGGGATTGGATAAAAAACCCACTTCCACAATTACTCCAGGAGCTGAAGATTGAGCTAGCAAAAAATAATTTCCCCCCTTAACCTGCCGGTCTGTGTTTTGTAGAACTCTAATTAGTTCGCCTTGAATAAGTTCTGCCAGCATCCTTCCATCCTCCCTCCCCGCCTGGAAAAAAGTCTGGGCCCCGGCCCACCTGCTGGAAGGAATGGCATTACAGTGAATGCTTAGTAAAATATCTGCCTTTGAGCCCTCTATTATTTCCAAACGCCTTTTCATATCCATTCTCTTCTTGGGGCCGGCAATTACTTCCAAAAAGTCTTTATCCCTTTCCCGGGTCATTACCACCTCTGCCCCTCCCTGCTGTAAAAAGTCCCTCAATATTAAAGCAACCTCCAGGTTTATTTCCTTTTCTTTTATTCCCGAAACCTGCACCCCCGGATCATAACCCCCGTGCCCCGGATCAATAACTATAGTAGTTCCCACTAAAGGCATGCTAATAAAAGTAGGTCGGGAGCCTGAATAACAAAAACGCCATACCAGCAATACTGTGATCACAAAAGCCAGGTAAATAGTTAAAATTAAATAAACCCTGGACTTAGGCCCCAGGCAAATTACCGTTTTAATGGATACCCCTCCTATTTATGATTATTGCAAACCTGAAAAACCTTTCTTTTATTACTTATTTAAAAATTCAATAAAAATTCTCCTTTTCTAAAAAGAATATAAGTAAGGGAGGGTATCCTAAAAAGTTTGATCCAGGGTCTAATGATAGCTTTTATAAATACTTTTAATTGTGATATAATTCAACTTATGAAAAAGTAAATTGAGGGGAAATAGCAAATATGACAAATAATAATTACTCCCCCGGTAATAACAATAAAAAAAATAAAAACGAGGAAAAACCCCAGACCAGCTGGGGGATGATCCTGGCCATTTTTTTCATTTTTTTTAAGATAGGGGCCTTCACCTTCGGAGGAGGGCTGGCCATGCTTCCCATAATAAAAAAGGAGCTGGAAGAAAAAAGAGGTTGGGTTTCTTCCGATGAGTTTTTGGATGTGGTGGCCGTAGCTATGACAGTACCCGGAGCCATTGTTATAAACACCGCTTCCAATGTAGGATACAGGTTAAAGGGAATACCCGGTGCCCTGGCAGCGGTAGCAGGAGCTTCCCTGCCTTCCTTTATGGTAATCCTGGCTATTGCCATGTTCTTTATCCAGTTCCAGGATTACCCCGTGGTTCAAGCAGTACTCCAGGGAATCCGCCCGGCAGTAGCGGCCCTAATTGCCGCTGCTATTTATAAGGTTGGTAAGCCCATTTTAACTAATGTAAAGAGTTTAGTTTTTGTTATTATTTTTCTTATTTTCTCCCTGGTCCTGGACCTGCATCCCATACTGATTATTATCATGGGTGCCCTGGCAGGCCTGGCCTTTTACCGTAACCCCGGGGAGGAAAAAAACTAAGTAAAGGATGTTTTTTTTGCTGATTATAAATGTTTTCATAGCTTTTTTTAAAATAGGCCTTTTTAGTTTTGGGGGAGGTTATGTCATGCTTCCCCTGGTTGAAAAGGATATTGTTAGGGAAGCCGGATGGATTACTTATACCCAGTTTGTTGATATTGTAGCCATTGCTGAAATGACCCCCGGTCCAGTGGCTATTAACCTGGCCACTTTTGTAGGGTATACTATTGGAGGTATCCCCGGGGCCATCGCTTCCACCACGGGAGTTGTCCTTCCTTCCCTGATTATTATAATACTTTTGGCAAAATTTTTGAGGAAATTTTACGAAACAGAAACCCTCCAGGCCGTTTTCCGGGGGCTTAGACCTGCCGTTATTGCCCTTATTGGAGTTGCTTTTGTCCTGGTCGCCCGGGTTTCCATTTCCTTTGAAGATCTTAGAAGTATAGGCATTGCCCTGGTGGCCTTTTTGATATTAACTTTTACTCGGGTCAATCCCCTAGCCGTTATTATTGCCTCAGGGGCAGCAGGCTTTCTCCTCTATCATGTATTGTTTTAGGGCATAAAAAAATACCAGTGATACAACTGGTATTTTTGTTGCCTTTGTGGCTCTATCTTTTTGAAAATTGAGGAGCTCTTCTGGCCTTCTTGAGCCCGTATTTTTTCCTTTCCGTCATCCTGGGATCCCTGGTTAACAAGCCTGCCTTTTTCAATAAATGTCTCATTTCACCATCAGCATCCAAAAGGGCCCTGGCTATACCATGGCGAATCGCTCCTGCCTGACCGGAAAAGCCTCCTCCTTCAACCTTGACTTCCACATCAAACTTATCCCCTGTTTTGGTTATCTCCAGGGGCTGCTTTACCATAACTTTTAAGGTTTCCAGGCCAAAATAGTCATCCAAAAGTTTTCCATTTATCATTATCCGGCCTTCTCCAGGAAGCAACCGAACCCTGGCCACGGAATTCTTCCTTCTGCCGGTACCGCTGTACTGAACCTGCGCCATTTCTCTCCTCCTTTCTGTTTAAGCTCCAACATCTGTAAATATAATTCCAAATTTATTAAAACTCCCAAATTTCTGGCTGCTGGGCTTCCTGTTTATGCTTATCATCCCTGTATACTCGTAACTTCTTTAACATGGCCCTGCCCAACCTGTTGCCGGGCAGCATTCCTTTAACCGCCAGGTAAAAAGCTCTTTCAGGTTTTTCTCTCATCAAGGTTTCATAATCAACAACCTTAAGGCCACCGGGATATCCCGAATGACGGTAGTGCTTCTTCTGTTTTAATTTTTTCCCGGTTAAAAGGGCTTTTTCAGCATTAATTACTATTACATGGTCTCCTGTATCCAAATGGGGTGTAAACTGAGGTTTATGCTTACCCCTTAAAACTCGTGCTACTTCTGTAGCCACTCTGCCCAAAGGTTTACCCGCTGCATCAATAATATACCATTTTTTTTCTACTTCCTGGGGTTTAGCCATATAAGTAGTTTTCATCTATTTTATCCCTCCTTTGCCTGCTGCATCTTTCAGGGCTTTTCAGCTTTTACTTCATTTTTTAACTACAAGGGTATTTTAATATAATTTAACCACAACTGTCAAGTTAAGTCCCTTATCTGCCCTGTTTTTTCTTTCAAAACTTCTCTCTTTTACCCCTACCTGTCAACAGGGTAATATACCCTTTCCAGGCAAAGCCCCTTGGCTTTAGCCGTAGGACCTGCTTTACTTCTATCCTCGGCCTTTATAATCTCCGCCACTTTATCTGGTTCTATCTTCCTTCTGCCAACTTCTAAAAGGGTCCCTACAATTATTCTCACCATGTTGTAAAGAAAGCCATCGGCCTCTATTAAAAACTTCACCCTTTTTCCTTCTTCTTCCCAATCAGCCCTTATTATTTCCCTTACCCTGTACTTCACCTTGTCCCCTGCAGAGCAAAAGGAGGTAAAATCATGCCTGCCTATCAAAAAACGAGCTCCCTTTTGCATGGCGGAAACATCCAGGAAAAAAGGGATGTGTACGGCATAATGCCGCCAGAAAACCGAATGAAATCTCCCCCGGTCCAGGGTATAAGAGTAAACCTTACCCAGAGCATCATGACGGGAATTAAATCCAGGTGAAACAATCTCCCCTTCCTGTATCCTGATGTCATCAGGGAGAACAGAGTTCAGGGCATAAGGCACTCTATGGGTGGGGATAAGATCGGATGCCTGGTAATTGATTACCTGACCCCGGGCATGAACTCCTGTGTCAGTTCTGCTGGCAGCTTTAATTCTTATTTTTTCCCCGTAAATTTTATAAAGGCCTTTTTCTAAAACCTCCTGCACCGTAACGGCATTATCTTGAATTTGAAAACCGTGGTAATTGGTACCATCATAGCTTAGGGTAAGCCTGTAATTAAACTTTTGCTCCACCCCGATACCTCCTATATACTGCTGGCAATGACAATAAGACAGGCTAAAAAGAGTACTGCTGCTGCATAAATATCTTTCCTGGATAATTCTAGTTTTTTAAGCCTGGTTCGTCCTTCACCGCCCCGGTAACACCTGACTTCCATGGCCGTGGCCAGTTCTTCTGCCCGGCGAAAAGCACTTACAAAAAGGGGCACTATGAGGGGAACCAGATTTCTGGCCCTCTGAAAAAGACTTCCTTCACTAAAATCAGCGCCCCGGGCCAGCTGAGCCTTCATTATTTTTTCGCTCTCCAATATCAGCATGGGAATAAAACGCAGGGATATGGTCATCATCATGGCCAGTTCGTGGGCAGGGACTCCAATCCTTTTAAAAGGACTTAAAAGATACTCTATCCCATCGGTTAAGGCAATGGGAGAAGTGGTAAGGGTTAAAAGAGTGGTGGTTATAACCAATAATACCAGCCTTAAAGTCATGAAAGCCCCGGTATAAAGCCCCTGGGATTCTATGGTTAAAAAACCCACCTCCAGGAGTACCCTCCCCCCTTTGGTAAAAAGGGCGTGTAAAACAAGGGTAAAACTTATAATTACCAGGACGGGGCGAAGGCTCTTAAATAAATTCTTGAAAGGAACTTTGCTTATACCTATAGCAAAGGCTGTTAGCCCTGCAGCAAATAAAAAACCGTAAAAGGTCTTTACTATAAAGATGAGGAGTAAATACATGAAAATCAAAAGGATTTTCATGCGAGGGTCCAGGCGGTGCAGCAGGGAATCCACGGGATAATACTGTCCTAAAGTAAAATCCTTCAGCATGACTCTCCCCACTTATCTTTACTCATTTTCATAATTTCCTCCCTGGCCTTTTCCACGGTAAAAATATCTGTCTTTACATCCCTGCCCTGTCTTTTTAAACTTAACATTAAACGGGTAATCTGGGGTAATTCCAACCCCAAAGCTAAAAGTCTTTCCCCTTCACTAAAAATCTCTGCAGGGGTTCCTTCCAGAACAATTTTCCCCTCCTCCATGACTACCAACCTGTCAGCCAGTAGGGCAATTTCCCCCATATTGTGGGAAACAAAAATTATGGTTAAACCCTTTTCCTGGTGTAAATACCTTACCTGCTCCAGGAGTTCCTGCCTTCCCCGGGGATCTAAGCCTGCGGTAGGTTCATCCATAACTAAAACCTCCGGTTCCATGGACAGGACCCCGGCTATGGCTACCCGCCGCATCTCTCCTCGGCTAAGGGTAAAGGGAGAACGATCCTTAATTTCTTCAAAATTAAGATTAACCAGCTTCAAAGCTTCTTTAACCCTTTTATCTGTTATATTGTCTTCTATGCCCAGTTTACGAGGGCCAAAGGCCACATCCTCGTAAACTGTTTCCCCAAAAAGCTGATCTTCGGGATGCTGAAATATCAATCCTATTTTTTGCCTTATTTCTCTCCAGTTAACCTTTTCCCGGCTATAAAGGTCTTTTCCTCTAAATATTACCCTTCCCCCGGAGGGCCTTAACAACCCGTTGAAATGCTGTACCAGAGTGGTTTTCCCCGAGCCTGTTCGCCCTATAAGGCCTAAAAACTCCCCC
>SKLX01000207.1 GCA_007121375.1 Bacillota bacterium
ACCTGAGAAAACCTTCCCGGTCTGCATCCAGAATAGCCACCAGGGAAACCTCGGGAAGATCCAGTCCTTCCCGCAGGAGGTTTATGCCCACCAGGACATCAAAAACTCCCAGCCTCAAATCTCTGATAATTTCCATTCTCTCCAGGGTATGAATTTCCGAATGGAGATACCGAACCTTTATATTTCTTTCCTTAAAGTAGTCCGTCAAATCTTCCGCCATTTTCTTGGTAAGGGTTGTAACCAGGACCCTTTCTTTGGCTTCTACCCTCTTTATTATTTCCCCGTAAAGATCTTCTATCTGTCCCCGGGTAGGCCTCACCTCCACCTGGGGATCCACCAGCCCTGTAGGCCTGATAATCTGTTCCACAAATCTGCTGTTAATCCTTCTTTCATAGGAACCGGGAGTAGCAGACACAAAGACTATTTTATTTATCTTACTTTCAAATTCATCAAATTTCAAAGGCCGATTATCCAGGGCAGAGGGCAACCGAAAACCATGGTCTACCAGGGTTTTCTTCCGGGAACGGTCCCCTGCATACATGCCCCCAATCTGGGGAACAGATACATGGGATTCATCTAAAAAAATAAGGAAATCCCTGGGGAAAAAGTCCAAAAGGGTATAAGGCCTGCTGCCTTCAGGCCTTCCCGTCAGGTGACGGGAATAGTTTTCTATCCCTGAACAAAAACCTACCTCTCGGAGCATTTCCAGGTCATACCTGGTGCGCTGTTCTAGTCGCTGGGCTTCCAGGAGCTTATTTTCCTTATGAAGCTCCCTGAGACGCTCCTCCAGCTCCTCCTCTATATCTTTAATAGCCCGGTTTAAATTATCCTGGGAAGTAACATAATGGGAGGCAGGAAATACTGCCGCATGTTCCCGGTCTCCAAGGATTTCTCCCGTTACCACATCAATTTCTCTGATCCGTTCAATTTCATCTCCAAAGAATTCGACCCTTAAAGCTTTTTCCGTAAAAGAAGCCGGGTATACTTCCAAAACATCTCCCCTTACCCGGAAGGTGCCCCGGGTGAAATTAATATCATTACGGGCATACTGCATGGCCACCAGCCTCTTTATAACTTCATCCCGGTCCCGGTTTGACCCCGACCGCAGGGAAAGAACCTGTTCCTGGTACTCCTGGGGAGAACCCAGGCCGTAAATACAGGAAACACTGGCCACAATAATAACATCCCTTCGTTCCAGTAGGGAACTGGTAGCCGAATGGCGCAGCTTATCAATTTCATCATTTATGGAGGAATCCTTTTCTATATAAGTATCTGTCTGGGGAATGTAAGCTTCAGGCTGATAGTAATCATAGTAACTTACAAAGTATTCAACAGCATTTTCCGGGAAAAACTCTTTAAACTCACTACACAGCTGGGCTGCCAGGGTCTTGTTTGGAGCCATGATCAAGGCAGGCTTTTTAACCTCCTGGATTACATGGGCCATAGTAAAAGTTTTTCCCGAACCGGTAACCCCCAAAAGGGTCTGGTGGGAAAAGTCATTTCTTATTCCCTTGGCCAGTTCCTTTATAGCCTCGGGTTGATCTCCTTTAGGAGTATAATCAGAAACAAGTTTAAAAGACATAATAAGCACCTGCCCATAAATGTTAACATAATTACAGTATCTTATATTATAGCAAAAAAACCAGGGTCAGACAAAAATTTTATTTAAAACTATAACCAGGCATTTTAATCATAAAATAAAGGGAGATACCCCAAAATGGGTGCCTCCCTTTACTTAAGCTCTATGCCCGTAATTTATTTCCCCTAATTTAATATCCTCTACTCTCTATGTTTTAACAGTGGTAGTATCTCCCATATCTTCTTCAAAAAGCTCTTTGGGGGCTTTCATGGTAAGGGCCAGAATAATCCCCACAACACTTAAAACAGCAGAAACCGTGTAGGCAATCCCGTATGTGCCCGTCATATCACGAACAATGCCACCCAAGAGGGGACCAAAAACACCGCCGCCACCCCAGGCGGTAAAGACCAGGCCGTAATTAACACCCAGGTTTTTAACACCAAAGTAGTCCGCTGTAATAGCAGGGAAAATGGTAAGCATTCCCCCAAAGGTAAAGGCAACTATAGAAGTACCAATAAACAGGGGTGCTGCCGTAACAAAGGTGGAGAAGAGGGCAAAGGTTACAACCTGCAGGGCAAACATGAGCATCAATGTAAGACGGGGGCCGATTTTATCGGATATAATCCCGCATCCAATACGCCCAGCCCAGTTAAACACTGCGTATACAGAAATTAACCAGAAAGCCATGTCGCTGGAAAGTGCTGCCTGCTCCAGGCCAATGGAACGAAGCTGCCCGATAATGAGAAGGCCTGCCAGGGTTCCAATACAGAACATGGACCATAAACCATAAAATTGAGGAGTCTTCAATATCTGGCTATACTCGTAATCCACTATCACTCCTTTGGCTTTAGCAGCAAACTTACTGGCCAGGTGTGGTGGAGGAGGCTCCGGTTTATAATCAGGGGGAGGATTGGATATTAGCTGCGCCAACACCAGAATAACTATACCGTAAGCAATACCCAGAATAACAAAAGTCTGGGGTAGGCCAAATGCATCTAACAAATACCTGGCCAGGGGTGCTATGTAGAGTCCAGCCAGACCGAAACCGCTTACTACAATACCAGAAACAATGCCCCTTTTATGGGGACCAAACCATTTTACAGCTGCAGGAGTAGGCGCTGCATAGCCAAAGCCCATGGCCAAACCAAAAATAATACCAAAGGATATGGATAACCCCAGGGGAGTTATTAAATAACTTGATAAAACCAGGCCCACAAGAGCTGCAACTCCCGCCAGCATAATAACCGTCCTGGGTCCAATCCTGTCCTGGAGACGACCTCCGGGAACCATGGAAATAGCAAAAATGAAACAGGCAATCATATAGGGAATTTGCGTTTCAGTTGCAGACCAGCCATAGGTTTCAAACAGGGTAGTCTGGAAGGCCCCCCAGGAATAAAGGACACCCAGGGCCAGGTTTATCCCCATACCTGCAAAAGCAACAATCCATCCCTTGTTGGGATTTATATTATTTGTTGTAGACATTTTATCTCTCCCTTTCCCATAAGTAAGTTAAATAATAATTAGTAAAATTAATTAATAAGTAAAAATCAGTGCTTTTCTTTATTTTTCTATCTTTTAAATCCTGGCAAACACCCCCTTTTTGTAGATTATTAAAAATAAATAACCCATTAATGAGAAATAATGTTAACTATTTCACTATTTTTCAGCTCTTATCAACCATTAAAAAAGCCCCTTCCCATAAAAATCTAATGCTGGAAGGGCTTATAAGCCAGGAGTTTTGGAGGTTTTAAACCCTTCATAGGATATTAAGATTTCTTAATTGCTCTACTACTTATTCGACAATAATTTTTAATTTCCTATTAAATTCAGTAAAGAATATATTTTTTAAACTTTCAGAACTTTCTTAACTTTCTAACTGGCATTTTTAGGGTGTAGCAAATTGCTTTAAATGCAGGGCATCAGGAAATTATGTAATATTTGTTATTTCTTGGACGGAAGGCCAGGCAACTTATATTTTTCAGAATTTTCACATAATTATTTTAGCTGGGTTACTGTTGGAAGGAAATAATAGCAGGAGGAAAATTACATTAAAAAGGGGCTGCCCCAAAGATATTTCCCTTTGGGGCAGCCCCTTAAAATATGACTGCAAACTTTTCTTATTTCATTTTATTTTACAGCTTAGGCTTTAGCTCCTTCTTCAGCTTTTTCTTCTTCATAGATATCCGTCGGCGGCTTCATTATCCAGGCAAGAATTACAGCTATAATACTTATACCAGCGGAAATATAGTAGGCAGTGTCAAATGTTCCTGTTGCGTCCCGGACAATACCACCCAGGAGGGGTCCGAAAACACCGCCGCCGCCCCAGGCGGTAAAGACCAGACCGTAGTTAACACCCAGGTTTTTAGTACCAAAGTAGTTAGCCGTAATAGCCGGGAACAGGGTTAACATTTCACCGAAAGCGAAACCAACCAGAGCTGTTCCAATAAACAAGGGTACTGCTGTTACAAAGGTAGCAAAGAGAGCGAAAACTACAAACTGCATGATAAACATGAGAAGCAAGGTATTACGAGCACCAATTTTGTCCATTAGCTGACCGCAACCAAGGCGTCCAGCCCAGTTAAATACCGCGTATAAGGAAATCAACCAGTAAGCCATGGTATCGCCAAGCTGCGCCTGTTCCAGTCCAATGGTGCGAAGCTGACCAATAATCAGTAGACCCGCCAGGGTGCCGATGCAAAACATGGTCCACAAACCGTAAAACTGGGGAGTTTTAAGCATTTGCTTATAATCCCAGTCCACAACTACCCCTTTGGCCTTGGCAGCAAACTTATGGGCCAGATGCTCCGGGGGAGGCTCCGGCTTGTAATCAGGTGGCGGGTTAACAATAACCTGCGCCAGCAGGATTATAATTAAACCATAAGCAATACCAAGGATTAAGAAAGTATTTTCCAGCCCAAAGGCCCCTTGGAGGTACTGAGCCAGGGGGGATATATAAAGGGCAGCTAACCCGAAACCACTAACCACGATACCGGCAATCAGACCCCTTTTATGGGGACCAAACCATTTAACAGCCGCGGGGGTAGGCGCTGCATAACCAAATCCCATGGACAGACCGAAAATAACACCGTAGGAAATGGATAACCCTACAGGACTTATCAGCCAACTGGACAGGGATAAGCCTATAAAGGCAAATACACCAGCTAATGTGATTACCATCCGGGGCCCAATTCTATCCTGGAGACGGCCTCCGGGAACCATGGATATGGCGAATATAAAGCAGGCAATCATATAGGGAATCTGCGTTTCAGTTGCCGTCATGCCGTAATCTTGAACCAGGGTAGTCTGGAAGGCACCCCAGGCATAAAGAACACCCAAACATAGATTTACACCCATGCCTGCAAATGCTACTAACCAACCTTTATTGGCAGTTTGACTAGCCATTTACATCTCTCCTCTTCAAAAAAATTTAGGTAAGAAAGCTATTTGCTTTGATAAAATTATGCCAGAATTAATTATGTCATGAGTAATATTATAATACCTAACAAATATTTAAATATACTTTTCTTCACTCTTTATACTCCCGGGTACCACCTCCCTCGTTAAAATTTTTTATTATATTATAATCCCCTAAATCCCTCAAGCATCCTTGGAGAAAAGAGAAATTATGGGAAAAAGCGGGGGATCAACCGCAAATCCTGCGGTTTCCCCAAAATACTTATGGAGGGGAGAAAAAATTTTCTAAATTTTCAATCTTTAAACTTCATAAGGCAGGTTCTGATCTTTTCTTAAATACCTGCTTATTAATATTTATTTTATAGAAACCTTTTTGATAACCAAATAATTATGCCACATGATTCTAAAAAAAGAATATTTTTTCTAAAGTTCTAAATTTTCAGAATATTCTTCTTAAATTATATTAAATGTTAGGGATTAATGCAAGGGAGAATTGAATATTTTTTTTATTTTTAAAAAAATAAAATAAAGAAATCACCTTTTTTCCCCGAATAACTTACCTTTTAAAGACTCAAAAAAACTTCCATGCTTAAATTCCACATAAGTGGAACTATGGGAATCGGGCACCAGAATAACTCCCAGCTTTCTTGGGTGAAAATCCATAGTTACCCTGCATGATACCTCTTTTCCCTCTTTCTTTATGACTCTTAAAGAAAAGTCCTTTTCTTCAGATTGAACACTTTTGTTTAAGTCCAGCCTGCCTTCCATGGGGTTTTCATTAATGCTCAATATTATGTCTCCGCTGGACAGGCCCGCCTGGTAAGCAGGATAACCGGGTAGAACATCAAGAATTTTGATTCCCCTCTCCGGGGTGACATAAAAGGGCTCTCGGGAAAGCTCTTCTTTGTTACCTATCATAATCAAATATTCATGGCCCAGGGGGGCGAATAAAGCTGCCGCCAGGACAAGTTCAAATTTATAGTGGGCCATTATGGCCAAAACTACCAGGACAATACTGTACCAGCCCAGGTTCCTGGCAGAACGAAGACTCTTTTTCCTTGGTTCCGAAGAAATGGTAAAATCCCCGTAACCTAACCCCGCCACGATAGGAAAAAGCATGTAGTAAGCCCGGTTGCCTTCAGCTACCTGGGCAGGAGCCCCCAGTATAGGCCACCATTCAGGCATTTCCATACCATACTGCATAAATTCTGCAGCTTCCGGGATCATCATGGTAATAAGACCTACAATAGGAAGGGGCCAAAATTTCTGCAGGCTGAAACCTCCAACAATTTCCCCTTTCCCCCTTTTCAGAAAAAGGGGACTGGGGCCAATATGGCCACTCAAGGCAATTAATATGCTTTCCGTCAGATGAAGTATACCAATAAGGGCCATCAGACCGGGCACATTTATGTTTGCCAAACCTTCAAAAAAACCCGCGGGAGGCAAGTAAGGAGAAAACAACTCAGCCAGGATACTTGCTACTCCAATAACCCCCCCCGCATAGGCAAAACACATATACCTGGGGTTAACCAGCATCAGGATAATAGCCAGGGGCCATAGATAGAGTATACCCACCTGGTCCAGGGAAATTCCTATTAACACCAGCATAACACTGGCAGCCAGGCCCCCTACCACACCAAAGCCTGCTGAAATCAAGGTTTGTTTAATTACATTATTTTTGGGAACCCCAAACATTTTTATTTCCATGTTTACCAATTTTCGGTACTGAAAACCTACCAGTAGCATTACTAACCAGAAAAGTATATTAACAAAGGAAAACAAATATGTCTGGCCCATTAAATTAAAGAGATTTAATATAAAATCCATTGTAACTAATTCTCCTATTTTTTAATCTAACCCTTTCAGATAGTCTTCCGCCTTTTGCAGTTGGGTATCATGAAGAGGCAAAGAATTCCTTACCTCTTCCCTTAACTTCCTGGAAGTATAATCCTCCAGCACCCCCTGGGGCTCAATACCCATATCCCGTTGGAATTCCTTCAAGCTCTCCTCAGTTTTATCATCAAATAACCCTTCTTCTCCACAGGGATAACCTAATAATTCCAGCATTTCCTGCATGTAGTAAACTTCATCCCCGTAGTCCCCCGGGCTTAAATGCCTGGTAAAGGGAAAGCGGTGAAAATAGAAAACCTCAGGAAGTTCCTCTTTAAAATCAGGCTGGAGCCCCTCTTTATTAATATCCCTTTTGTCAGGAGTAAGATATTTTGCCACCGTATACCTCATCCCTGCTTCTTCTGCGTAAAACCGATGGATATTTTGGACCGTCGCTTTACCAAAGGTGGGCTCTCCAACCAGCACCGCGGCACCACTGTCCTGAAGGGCACCTGCCACTATTTCCGAAGCACTGGCAGAGAAAGAATTAACCAGCACCACCATGGGATAAGGTTTGGGATCAGCATAAGAAGAATAAGTCTCCAGGATTTCACCTTTACCATCTACCATATAAGTAATGGGCCCCCGGGGCACTACTTCCCTTCCTACTTCTATTGCACTTTGAAGAAGGCCCCCGGGATTATCCCGCAGGTCTATAATAAGGCCTTCTATATTTTTTTCTTCCAGTTCTTCCAGAGCTCTTCTGAAGTGTATTCCTGTCTGTTCGTCAAAATTACTTATTTGTATATATCCAAAACCTTTTTCTGTCATATGGTAATCAACGGTTTCTAACTGGATATTATCCCTTACTACTTGGAATTCCAGGGCATCCTGCAGCCCCTCCCTTTTGACAGTAAGCTTTACTTCAGTGCCCTCAGGACCCCTGATTTTATTAATAGCTTCCAGGAGGGGTATCCCCTCAATATTCTCTCCATCTACCTCTATAATTTGATCGCCGGGAGCAAGCCCTGCTTTTTCGCCAGGAGTCCCCTTGATAGGAGCAATAACTGTAACCCTGTCTTCTACCATAGTAACTTCAATACCTATACCGGTAAAAGTACCTGTGGTCTGGATGAAAAGGTTTTCCAATTCCTCCTTGTCTAAAAAGGAGGTCTGGGGATCCTCCAGGGCTTCTATCATTCCATCTATAGCTCCCCTTACCAGCTTTTCTACAGAAACCATTTCAATGTAACGGTCCTGAAGCAAGTTAAGCACCTTTATTAAAAGCCCTAATTCTTCCAGGTCCTCTATCTGCTCTTCCTCCAGGATTTCTTCAATTTCATTTTCCTCCCCGGGAGAAAGGACAGGCTCCTCCCCCCTTATTCCCGGCATAAGATTGACGGCAAAATGATAAGTTGCTATGTTACTGATAATCAACAGGCCACATAGCAACGCAATAATTAACCTCTTGTCTTTCATTAAAGCACCTTCCTCATGGGTGACTGATTAATCCTTATGAAAATTATAACACATTAAAATTATAAGACAAATTATTTATATGTTAAAAGCCCTTCTCTTTTTAGAAAAGGGCTTCTTTTCTCATCACAGGCTGTTCAGGGGATTAACCCTTTGTCCATTCTCCCTTACTTCAAAATGAATGTGAGGCCCGGTGCTGGAACCGGTAGAACCGACAATAGCGATGGGCTGGCCCCGGGAAACCTCCTGTCCTTTACTCACCATAATGGAATGGGCATGGGCATAAACAGTTGCCAGTCCTCCTCCATGGTCAATAATTACCATCCGACCATAACCATAACTGAGGGAACCACTGACTCCAGCAAATATTACCACACCCCTCTCGGCAGCCAGCATATGTACAGGATTTCCATTATAAGAAGGACTGCCAGGCCATCGGCTGCGGGGTATACCAATATCAATCCCGCCATGGAAAGAACCCGCCTGACGGGTAATAGGGTGTACCCGGTAACCGAAGGGAGAAGTGATATAATTTCTACCGTAATCCTCTATGGGCCAGTTAAGCCTCCCACCTTCCGGTATAGCCCTTTTCCTTTGCTCCTCCTGCCTTCTTAGCTCTTCCTGGATATCCTTAATCATATTTTCAATTTTTTGAGATTCTTCCTCCAGTTCCTGGATGGCCCTTTCCCTGGCTTCGATTTCCTTTCTTACTTCTGCCAGCAGTCGGGACCTTTCCCGGGACTGTCTTTCGATTTGTTCTTCCTTGTCTATTTGAGCCCTTCTCAAGTTTAAAAGCTCGCTTCGCTGTTCTTCCAGTTCAACCTTCTTAAGTTCTATCCTATCCCTTTCCTCCTGTATTTCAGTTAAAAACTCTACATCCTGGTCCAGGATAGTCCTGAGGTAACTGAACCGGGTTAAAAAATCACTGAAACTGGAAGAATTAAAGAGAACTTCCACATAGCTAACGGTACCATTTTCATAAATGGACCTGATCCTGGTCTTAACCAGGTCATCCTGTTCTGCCAGGTTGTCTTCCGCAATAGATAGCTCTTCCTTCGTTTCCTCTATCCTTGCTTCCGTATCCTGAATATTTCTATTTATCTTTTCCAGCTCAGCCCTGGCCCTTTCCAGCTGTGCTTCAATTTCCCTGATTTCTCTTAATAGGGTCTCTTCCTGAGATTTACTTTCTTCCAATTCCTCTTCACTTCTGCCTATCTCTTCCTCAATATCCTTCAATTCATCCTGTTTTTCCTCTATCCTTGATTGGCCGTAAGCAGGCACCACCAGAGAGAGACATAAGAGTATTACTAAAAAGTATGTAAACCATTTATTAAAACCCTTTCCCTTCAATTTTCTCCCTCCAATACTTAAACTTTTAAAAATCTTCGGATGGAAAAGCTGCTGCCTAAAATACCCAATCCTACTCCCAGCACAATTAAAATCTTCACTATGTCCTCCATTACCATGGAAGGTGGTATCAGAGGTAAAAAAGGAATGTTATTATAAACCCAGTCCACCACATACTGGTAGCTGGCATAAAGGCCTGCCAGAGGAACCAGAGTACCTATAACTCCTAAAACCAGTCCCTCGATTATAAAAGGCCAACGAATAAACCAGTCGGTAGCGCCCACAGATTTCATTATCATAATTTCCTGGCGCCTGGAATAAACAGCCAGCTTGATGGTGTTGGCAATAAGGAACATGGCCGAAGCCCCTAAAGCAAACATGAAACCCAGGCCAACCCAGTTAATAACCCGGGTTACAGTAAAGAGCTTGTCCACCACTTCACTTCCATAGTCTACCTTTACGATTCCGGGAAGGGAATCTATTTCCTGGGCCAATGCCGATACTTCTTCTGACTCACTGCTTCTTATTTCAAAGGAATCCCTTAAAGGATTGCTCTCTACATCTTCATAGCCTTCCAGCAGGTGTCCCTGTTCACCAAGTTGTTCTTTTAGCCTGACCAGGGCCTCCTCCCGGGATACAAGGTCTACTTCTTCCGCTTGGGGCATGCTGCTTATTCTTTTCTCCAGCTGATCCAGTTGAGAACTTTCCACATCTTCTCCGACAAAAGCAACTATTTCAATTTGGGATTTTATATCTTCTGAAAGAAAGTTCATATTGTAGTTTAAAATCATAAAACTTCCCAGTAGAAAAAGGGTAACAATTACCACTCCTACGGAAGCTATACTCATCCAACCGTTACGGTAGATACTTTTAAATGCCTCTCCCAGAAAGTAAAACCAGGTTTTTATCTTCATGATGGTCGGTATACCCCTTTCAGCTCGTCCCTGACTACTTTTCCTCCTTCAAGTTCGATAACCCGTTTCCGCAGACGATCAACAACATCTTTATCGTGGGTAGCCATTACTACAGTGGTACCCCTTAGATTAATAACCCGTAACAAGTTTACAATATCTATGGAAGTTTCCGGGTCCAGATTTCCCGTGGGTTCATCAGCGATAATAAGGGCTGGCTTATTGACAATTGCCCGGGCCAAAGAAACCCTTTGCTGCTCTCCCCCTGACAGTTCAAGGGGCTTTACTTTTGCCTTATTCCTTAACCCTACCAGTTCCAAAGATTCTAATGCTTTCTTTTTAATTTCCTTTCCCGGGGTTTCAATCACCCGCAGGGCAAAGGCTATATTTTCATATACACTGCGGTCATTTAAAAGCCTGTAATCCTGGAAAACCAGACCGATATTGCGACGATATAAGGGGACATCCCGTCTTTTTAGCCTGGCCACGTTCCTTCCCAGGACTACCACCCTACCTTTGGTAGGCAGCAGTTCCCTGGATATCAGTTTAATTATCGTCGTTTTTCCCGCTCCACTTGAGCCCACCAGAAAAACAAATTCACCTTTTTTTATGTGAAAGCTGGTATCTATTAATGCAGAAACTCCATTAGGATAATTTTTGTAAACATTATAAAAATCTATCATGGATGTTAAACACTCCTACTCATGCCAGTCCCTAACCTATTCGACAAATTTTTTTAAAACCCTTTTCTTGAAATTACTTTTTTTAACATAATAGTTATTTTATTTTGTTTATTACAACAAAAAACCCCTCCGCTAGGGAAGGGGCTAAAGATTATAAAACTATTTTGCCAGGCTCAATACCGCTTCTTTGATATTTTTCGCCGTCAGTCCGTACTTTTCCAGTAAAAGCTCGGGCGGACCTGATTCGCCAAAAGTGTCCATGATACCTACTCTCTTCATGGGGACAGGATACTTTTCTACCAAAACCTCTGCTACCCCGCTTCCCAACCCACCAATTATGCTGTGCTCTTCTGCAGTAACTATAAAGCCCGTTTCCCGGGCCGCTTCCAGGATTAATTCCTCATCTAAGGGTTTAATGGTTGACATATTAATCACCCTGACCTGCAACCCCTTTTCTTCTAATTCTTCTGCTGCCTCCAGGGCTTTACTTACCATAATTCCCGTAGCTATAATGGTTGCCTCCGATCCTTTCCTTAAAACCATCCCTCTGCCCAGGTTAAATTCCGCTGATTCCTCCAAAACCTGAGGAACTCCTGACCTTCCCAGCCTGATGTAAAAAGGACCTTTTTCTTCTACTGCTGCTTCTATGACTTTTCTAGTCTCTACAGCATCCGCCGGGACTACTACCTTCATGTTGGGAAGGGACCTCATTATAGCAATGTCCTCTACAGACTGGTGGGAAGCCCCATCTTCTCCTACCGTAATTCCCCCATGGGTTGCCACTATTTTTACATTCAGGTTAGGATAGGCTATAGAATTTCTTACCTGGTCAAAAACCCTTCCCGTGGCAAAAACTGCAAAGGTGCTGGCAAAGGGAATAAGCCCGGCAGCAGCTAGGCCCGCAGCGGTTCCCATCATATCAGCCTCGGCAATACCCATATTAAAAAATCTCTCGGGAAAAGCTTCACCAAAGCCAGCCGTTTTGGTTGACTTGGAAAGATCCGCATCCAAAACAACTACCCGGGAATTCCTCTGGCCAATTTCTATTAGAACCTCGCCGTAAGCATTTCGTGTAGCAACATTTTTTCCCATTTTATATGACCTCCTCTTCCAGCTCCTCCAGGGCCTGTTCAACCTGCTCCTTGCTGGGGGCACTGCCGTGCCATTCAACTTTATCCTCCATAAAGGAAACCCCTTTTCCTTTTATGGTTTTACAAACAATCATGGTGGGTTTTCCTTTTATGGTATAAGCCTTCTGGCAGGCTTTCCATATTTCCTCAATGTTATGGCCATCTACTTCTATAACCTCCCACCCGAAGGCTCTCCACTTCTCCGAAATGGGTAGGGGAGACATTACCTGGTCAACGGGGCCATCTATTTGAAGGCCATTATGGTCTAAAAAACCCGTAAGATTGTCCAGGCTATAATGGCTGGAGGTCATGGCTGCTTCCCAAATTTGACCCTCCTCCGTTTCTCCGTCCCCAATCATCACATAAACCCGGTAACCCAGGTCCTGAACCCGGGCTGCCAGGGCCATACCATTGGCGGCAGAAAGCCCCTGTCCCAGGGACCCCGTAGACATCTCTACTCCTGGAACCTTGGTCATATCCGGGTGTCCCTGGAGGGGAGAATCCAATTTCCTCAAAGTCCAAAGATTTTCCACAGGGAAAAATCCCCTTTCAGCCAGGGCTGCATATAAAACCGGCGCCCCATGGCCTTTACTTAAAACAAACCTGTCCCGTTGGGGATCAAAAGGATTTGAAGGATCAATATTCAACAGGTCAAAATATAATACTGAGATTATATCTGCAGCGGAAAGGGAACCTCCAGGGTGCCCGGAACCTGCTTCCCCGATCATGCGTACTATATATCTCCTCAGCACCCTGGCCTTTTTTTCAAGGTAACTAATTTTTCCTTGATTGATATAAGTCATGAACTTGTAAGCCTCCTTACTGATTACTATATAAGATCTTAATAATTTAACGTTATGCCTTTAAGGCTGGTGAAAACCTTCCCCCAAAACCTCCTGGACGTTGCTCACAATAACAAAGGAATGGGGATCTCTGTCCCATACAATTCTTTTTAACCGGGTTACCTCCGATTGGGATACCACGCAAAGGAGAATTTCCTTATCTTCTCCCGTATATCCTCCCTGGCCCTTTAAAAGGGTAACCCCCCGGTCCAACTCTGTTAATATACTTTTGCTGATCTCACGGGGGTGGTTAGAAATAATGAAGCAGGCTTTAGCCAAAGATAAACCTTCCTGGACAAAGTCAATAACCTTACTGGTTACAAATAAAGAAATTAAAGCGTACATAGCCAGTTCGGCGCTAAAGGCAATCCCCGCTATGGCGATGATAAGAAAATCAATTCCTAAAATCCCCTGACCTACCGAAAAACCTCTAAAAAAGTTAAGGAGTTGGGCCGCCAGGGCAGTACCTCCTGTAGAACCTCCCGAACGGAAAACCAGGCCCAACCCTATACCCAGGACAATACCTCCATAGATGGTAGCCAGGAGCAGGTCGGTAGTTAAAGTAGGGAGAGGCGCCAGGAGTTCTACCAGGACTGATAAAAAAATAGTCCCTGACAGGCTTCTAAAAACAGACTTAATCCCCAGGAACTTCATGGCTAATATAAACAGGGGAATATTGAATACAAGGATGGTTAAGCCCACAGGAATATTTAGAAGGTGGAATAAAATTACACCCAAACCGCTAACTCCACCGGCAGCAATCCTGTTGGGAATGAGAAACATGTTTAAACCCATAGCCATTATGGCCGAACCAACAAAAACTCCCAAAATTTGCTTAATGAACTTAAGCTTGTTCATACTGCTCCTCTTTTCTATTCCCTGCTTAAACTTTATTTATGGAGAGTCCTTTCTCCCTTCTCAGCTCGCTGTCGCAAAAAGTTTTCGATAAATATATCTATGTTTCCATCCATTACTCCACTAACATTTCCCATTTCCGTTTCAGTCCGGTGATCCTTTACCAGGGAGTAAGGATGGAAAATATAGGAGCGTATCTGGCTTCCCCAGGCAATTTCCTTCTGCTTTCCCCTTAATTTAGCCATCTTTTCTTCCTGCTCATTCTGGTAAAGGGTTGCCAGTTTACCCCTGAGGATTTTCATGGCCCGGTCCCGGTTGCTGTGCTGGGAACGTTCATTTTGACACTGGGCCACAATTCCCGTAGGCAGATGGGTAATTCTTACCGCAGAATCCGTTTTATTAACATGCTGGCCTCCTGCTCCCTTGGCGCGGAAGGTATCAATTTTTAAATCATCGGTATTTATTTGCAATTGGGGAGAATCTTTAACTTCGGGAATTACATCTACGGAAGCAAAGGAAGTGTGCCTCCTTCCGGAAGTATCAAAGGGAGAAATACGGACCAGGCGGTGAACTCCCTTTTCCGCCTTTAAATAACCATATGCATTACTTCCCTTAACTAAAAAAGTAACACTTTTAATGCCGGCTTCATCATCGGTAAGAAGGTCAATTATTTCCACCTGGAAGCCTTTATTCTCCGCCCAGCGACTGTACATGCGAAAAAGCATCTGTGCCCAATCCTGGGATTCTGTACCTCCTGCACCAGGGTGAATGGACAGAATAGCATTGTAGCCATCGTACTTTTCCCCCAGAAGGAAATAGAGGGAAAGCTTTTCCATTTCTTTTTCTGAACAGTTTAGTTTTTCCTGAATCTCTTTCCATATATCTTTATCTCCTTCTTCCTCCCAAAGAAGGCAAAGTAGTTCCAGGTCTTCCAGGAGATCTTCAATGTTTTTTATCTGCTCCAGGGAAGTCTTTAAACGGTTTAGTTCCTCAATTATTTCTTGAGCTTTTCCCGTGTCCTCCCAAAACTTGGGGGAAGACATTTTCCCCTCCAGCTCTTCAGTTCTTTTTACCTTGTTTCCCTGGTCAAAGAGAAACCCTCAATTTGTCAAGTTCTTCCTGCAGTTTTCCTAAACGGTTTTTTACTTCACTGTAATCCATTAAATCAACCTCCTTAAAAAGTAATATTTAACTACCGCAGCACTTTTTATACTTCTTGCCGCTGCCGCAGGGGCAGGGCTTGTTACGACCAACCTTCTTTTCCTTTTTTACAGGTGTTTTTTTCTTTTCGCTATCCTGTCCCTCTCCAGCCTGGGAAGCCTCGTGGCTTACAGCCGCAGCCTTCTGTTCCATTTTAGAAACCACCTGGACCCGGAAGAGTAGTTTAACTACTTCTTCCCTAATGCTTTTTATCATGTTCTGAAACATTTCATAGCTTTCAAATTTATATTCCACCAGGGGGTTCCTCTGACCGTAAGCCCGCAAACCAATCCCCTGCTTCAAATCATCCATAGCATCAATATGCTCCATCCACTTGCTGTCCACCGTGCGGAGCAAGACAATTCTTTCCAGGTCCCTCATAACTTGAGGGCCCAATTCCTCTTCCCTTTCCTGATAAGCCTTCCAGGACTCTTCCAGAATCAGCTCTCCCAGTTCATCCCGGCTATAATTCATTAAATCTTCTTTATTTAATTCCAGGGAAGGGGCTAAAATATTCTTGCAGTATTCCTGCAAAGCATCAAGATCCCAGTCTTCAGGATAAACCTTTTCATCAGCATAAAGATTAAGGATTTCTTCTACAATTTCCTCCATCATCTCCCGAATCCTATCTTTCAGGTTTTCCCCCTCTAAAACCTGGCGCCTCTGGGAATAAATAACTTTTCTTTGTTCGTTCATTACTTCGTCATATTCCAGCACATGACGCCTTATATCAAAGTTTCTACCTTCCACTTTCTTCTGGGCAGACTCTATGCTCTTACTTATCATGGGGTGGTCGATAGGCTGGCCATCCTCCATCCCCAGCTTATCCATAATATTTTTAACATTATCTGAACCAAATAGCCTCATCAGATCATCTTCCAGGGAAATAAAAAATTGAGAAGAACCCGGGTCCCCCTGCCTGCCGGAACGCCCCCGCAGCTGGTTATCAATCCTGCGGCTTTCATGGCGCTCAGTTCCTATTATATGAAGACCCCCCAGGCCAATTACCTCTTTCTTTTCCTTGCGGCAGTTTTCCTCATATTTTTTTAAAAGTTCCTGCCATTCCTTTTGGAGGTTTTCCCTTTCCCGGGGATCCAGGTCTTCCTTCTCCTGAAAAAGTTCTTCAGGAAAATACTTATGCTTTTTCTCAAACTCTTCCCCCGCCAGGAGCTCCGGGTTACCACCCAGCATAATATCAGTACCCCTACCAGCCATGTTGGTAGCAATGGTTACCATCTTAGGCCTTCCCGCCTGGGCTATGATTTGAGCTTCCAACTCATGAAACTTGGCATTTAATACCTGGTGGGGGACCCCCTTCTTCTTCAACATGGAACTTAACATTTCTGATTTTTCAATAGATATGGTGCCCACCAGGCAGGGCTGGCCTTCCTCGTAACGCCGGGCTATTTCCTCCACTAAAGCCTGGAACTTGGCCTCTTCCGTTTTAAAGATTACATCGGGTAAATCTTCTCTTATCATGGGCTCGTTGGTAGGAACAATCACCACATCAAGGCCGTAAATCTTACGGAATTCTTCCTCCTCAGTGGCCGCTGTCCCTGTCATACCTGCCAGCTTATTGTACATGCGGAAGTAGTTCTGGAAGGTAATAGTTGCCAGGGTCTGGCTTTCCCGGGCCACCTTAACCCCTTCCTTGGCTTCAATGGCCTGGTGAAGGCCGCCGCTGTACCGGCGTCCATGCATAAGCCGACCGGTAAACTCATCAATTATAACAACCTCACCGTCTTTTACCACGTAGTCCCGGTCTTTTTTCATGAGGGCATGGGCTTTTAAAGCCTGGTTCAAGTGGTTAAGAAGGTGCATGTTAGCTGTATCGTAAAGCTCTTCCTTATCCATCCCCAGGAATTCTTCCACCCGGGCATCCCCCTCTTCTGTAAGGGTAACCAGGTGAGCCTTTTCATCAACATTGTAGTCCTCATCCTTCTTTAAGGTAGGCACAAAACGAGAAAATTTCTGATACAGGTCCGTGGACTGCTGAGCCTGCCCCGATATTATCAAGGGGGTCCTGGCTTCATCAATTAAAATGCTATCCACTTCGTCTACGATGGCATAATTTATTTCCCTTTGCACCATGTTTTCTTTGTGGATAACCATGTTGTCTCTAAGATAATCAAAACCAAATTCATTGTTGGTTCCGTAGGTTATATCCGCCTGGTAGGCTTCCTTCCTCTGGGCAGGTGTCAAACCGTGATTTATAAGTCCAACCTTCAGTCCCAGGAAATTATAGATTTTACCCATCCACTGACTGTCCCGGGCAGCCAGGTAATCATTAACGGTAACAATGTGGACACCTTTTCCTGTAAGGGCATTCAAATATACCGGCAGGGTGGCCACCAGGGTTTTACCTTCCCCCGTTTTCATTTCTGCAATCCTGCCCTGGTGAAGGACAATGGCTCCCAGGACCTGAACATCAAAGGGACGCATTCCCAGAGTCCTACTGGCTGCTTCCCTGACTACAGCAAAGGCTTCGGGCAGTATATCCTCCAGGGTAGACCCTTTTTCCAGCCTATCCTTAAATTCTTCCGTCTTGTTCCTTAACTCTTCATCAGTAAGGGAAGATATCTCTCCCTCAAGGTTATTAACTTTTTGTACCGTTTTATTTAACTTTTTTACTTCCCTATCATTTAAGCTCCCAAATAGTTTGTTCAGGATCTTAATCATTAAAACCCCTCCGTTTAACGGGTATCAATTTTTATTATGCCAGATATTTAACAGATATGCCAGTATTTAAAAAGGAACCCTCTGGTTCCTTTCTTGCGGGAAGAATTATTCATACCCAAATTCCCCGTTAATTTTACCACTAATTGTTTTTAAAAACAAGCTCTTTGTCCTTTCCCGCTTTTCCCGCCAGGCCCACCATACTTTGCTGAACAAAAAGCATCACTCCCAGGACAAGAATTATATCTCCAAGACTAATTACCATAGGTAAAGGATAAGGGGGAGGAAGGGCAATAATATCTGCCAGGATCTTTGACCTGGTTGTTTCATTTAAAAGAACATGGGTGCCCGTTTCCGTGAGGCTTAAACCTGCTTTATGGACTGCCTGGGGGCATACGGGCATCTTGCCTCCATTAGCAGCAATTACTATAAAATTCAAAAAGGAACCTCCACCTACCAGCCAGATCTCTCTCCTATCCCTGTTTTGCCAAATAGCCCAAAACAAAAGGAGATAAGCCAACACCTGTAGCCCCCCCCCGTATACCATAAAAAAGTCTATGCTCCTGGACATACCGGCGGTAAAAAACCGAATAAACATGGCAAAAAAAATTAAACTTACACCTTTTAAATTGAATTCCAGGATGTTTTCCAGGCGACCGCCCCTGACCCAACCAATAATTACTGCCAATAATACTCCTTCCATTAACATATCAGGAAAGATCCTCCCTTCCCAGAACCCTTATAAAGGCATCAACCACTTCAGGGTCAAACTGGGTCCCGGCACATCTTTTAAGCTCTTCTACAGCCTTATCCTGGGAAAAAGCCTTTCGATAAGATCTATTAGTAGTCATGGCATCATAGGCATCAGCTACTCCAATGATCCTTGCTCCCAGTGGAATATTCTCCTCCTTAACCCCCCTGGGATAACCATTACCATTTATCCATTCATGGTGCAACCTTACGTCCTCGGCCATATTCCCTATTAGCTTAACCTCTTTGATAATGTCTGCGCCTATGGAGGGATGCTGCTTAATGGCCGCCATCTCTTCTTCCAGGAGGCTGGAGGGTTTATTAAGTATATTTTCACTTATCCCCACTTTACCCACATCGTGGAGGAGAGATATGTATTCCAGTCTCTCCAGGTAGTCGGCAGGGAGTTTCATCTCTTTACCAATAGCTACAGCATAATTGGCGACCCTTTCTGAATGACCATGGGTATAATGGTCTTTGGCGTCTATAGCTTTGGTCAAAGCTTTAATGGTGGCAAGATATGTATTGCGCATCTCCATGTACTGGAGAAAGGTGTAGCGGGCCAAAAGAAGGGGAACTATTAAAAAACCTACTCCGATTATACCCAGGTACAGATATGTAATGGAAATAACAATTCCCAGGGGAGCTAAAGCGGCGTAATTAGGAATGGCCCAGCGGAAATTAATCTTCCAAAGCTCCCAGGGAGAAACATTTTGAGACATGGAAAGGACCATTATAATCGCTCCTAAATTAATCAAAAGGTAAGCACCACATGCACCTACTATTGGTAGTAAGTCTTGGGGAAACTGAATGACACCTGGATTTCCGCCTAAACTTAAGAATACCAGACCTGCAGCACCTGCCGCCAAAGCCATTTGAGAACAATTAAAAAAGGTTCTATAATAATAAACCTTCATTGAGGTTAAATCTTTAAGGGTTAAAGTGCCAAAAAAGGCTACCCAGGCTCCCACCCCGGGGCCAAAGATTAGAATTGCCGCTAACAGTACAGCAAAACTCACTGACACATAACTCTCTCCCCGGGGAAGGGGAACTGCCAGGTGTTCAGCAACTATATTCAAAAAAATTAAAAATAAAAGACCTTTAATAATTTCCACTTGCCATTCTGGTTGGAAAAA